>JAHEAS010000694.1 GCA_024642645.1 Saprospirales bacterium
AAGCTGGAAACCGAGGACACCGGCGTTTTTTCTGCCAAACTGGACTTGGAACATGCGCTGCCGTTTGCGGCGGAGTTGCCGTTTCAGCCAGTGTAGGTGGGAATTAGGGAATTGGGGAATTGGGGAATTAGGGAATTAGGGAATTAGGGAATTAGGGAATTGGGGAATTGGGGAATTGGTGGACTGGAGAATTGCATCCAATCATTTTAAAAAAAGAAAGAAATCATGCGCATATTTTTCATCATCGTTTCAATACTGGCGGCAGGCATCGTTTCCGCCCAAACGCTGGACGACTACTTGAAAATTGCCGCCGAGAATAACCCCGGCATAAAGGCGAAACAGACCGAATTTCAAGCTGCCCTGCAAAAATTGCCGCAGGCAAAATCGCTGCCCGACCCTACGGTGAACGCCTCGTTTTTCCTCAGCCCGATGATGCTGCCGATGGGCAACCAACTGGGCAGCATCTCCGCCATGCAGATGTTCCCGTGGCCCGGCTCTTTGGATGCCATGGAGAACGAGGCGGCGAAAATGGCAGAGGTGAAATTACAGGCTGTGACGGTGGCGCAAAACGAGCTTTTCTTCAAGGTAAAAAGCGCTTGGTATCCGCTGTTTGAATTGGAAGAAAAAATCAAAATCCAGCGGGAAAACCTGCGCATACTGGAAACAGACAAGGAGCTTGCCACCATCAAATTCCAGCAGGGACAAGCGCCGATGGTGGATGCCATCCGGGCTGACATCATGATTGACGAAGCGAAAACCGAAATCGCTATTTTGGAACAAAAACGGAAGCCGCTGGAAGTTGCCTTCAACCAACTTCTCGCAAGGGATGCGGCGTCCCCAGTGACCATCTCCGGTATCTTGCCGGAGCCTGTGGTAGGGGCCGCTGCCTACCGGGACAGCCTCATTGGCAACAACCCCATACTGGCGGTTTTTGACAAACAAATCCAAGCGGCGAAGGCGGAGGAAAAAGTGGCCAATTTTATGCGAAAACCGATGATTGGGGGCGGACTGCAATACATGCCACTGGTGAAACGGAAAGGCCACGACGTGCATATAGAGCCAAATACCGGAAAGGATATGTTCATGCCGATGGTGTCCGTCACGGTGCCGATTTGGAACAAGAAATACGACGCCGCTGTCGAAGAACGTCAACTGATGCAGCTCATGTACGCCGATATGAAACAGGACATGCAGAACGACCTTACCGCCATGTACGAGATGAGTTTTTACGAAGTGGAAAAAATGGCGCAAATGGTCGAACTGCTAAACCTGCAAATGGTAAAAACCCAGCAGGCAATTGACCTCATGATGGCTGCTTACAGCAACGCCGGGCAGGATTTTGAAGAGATTTTGCGCTTGCAGCAACAGCTTTTCCGCTACCGGACGGAGAAGGTTTCAGCACAAACGGCGTACCAGTTGGCGCTGGTGAAACTGGATTATTTGACTGGGAAGTAAATTCTTCTCTGTGCCTCCGTGCCTCTGTGTTGAAAAATTATACACAGAGGCACGGAGGCACAGAGACGCAAGAAGATTTAAAATGAAAAAGCTAAATTTCAATCGCACCACCCTCCTCACTGCCATCGTCATGCTGGCGGCGGGCCTCCTCATTGGCTGGCTCATCAAGCCCAGTCATTCCGAGGAAACCATGAAACCTGAGACCACAGAAACCTCCAAAGCGGAAGTCTGGACTTGCTCCATGCACCCCCAAATCCGGCAATCGGAACCTGGCCAATGCCCCATCTGCGGCATGGACTTGATTCCGCTGGAAAACGATATGGGTGAGGGTGACCCGATGGAAATCAAAATGTCGCCGACGGCCATGCAACTGGCCAACGTGCAGACGGCGGTGGTCGGTTACGGGATGCCCACCAAAGAGGTGCGAATGAACGGCAAAGTACAGCCCGACGAGCGGCTGAAATACTCGCAAGTGACCCACCTCGATGGCAGGGTGGAGCAACTCACCATCAATTTTACAGGAGAACCAGTGCGCAAAGGGCAACGGCTGGCCAGTATCTATTCGCCTGAACTGGTCACGGCGCAGGAGGAGTTGTTTGCTGCGCAAAAAATCAAGGACATGCAGCCCGGCCTGTTCACCGCAGCGAAGCTGAAGCTGAAAAACTGGAAACTGAGCGACCAGCAAATCGAGGGCATTTTGACTTCCGGCAAGGCGCAGGAGCGCTTTCCAATCTCGGCAGATGTAAGCGGCATCGTCATGGAAAAAAAGGTAAACCTCGGCGATTACGTTCAGCGGGGCATGCCACTGTACGACATCGTGGACCTGTCGAGGGTGTGGGTGCTGTTCGACGTGTACGAGAGCGACATGAATTGGGCGAAGGTGGGTAGCACCGTTTCGTTCACCATCCAATCGTTGCCAGGCGAGAATTTTACTGGGAAAATCAGCTTCATTGACCCCGTCATCAACCCCGCCACGAGGGTAGCCACCGCAAGGGTGGAAGTGCCAAATCCCGGCGGAAAACTCAAGCCGGAAATGTTTGCCAGCGGCATCATCAAAACACAACTTACGAGCAACAAAGAAAGTATCATGGTGCCCAAATCGGCCATCATGTGGACGGGCGAACGCTCGGTGGTTTATGTAAAAAACACCACAGAGCAGGGCGTCAGCTTCCTGATGCAGGAGGTCACGCTTGGACCGCTGGTCGGCGACAATTATGTGGTAAAAAAAGGCTTGGAGCCGGGTACTGAAATCGCTGTGAACGGCACGTTTTCCATTGATGCTGCTGCGCAATTGGCGGGTAAGCCGAGCATGATGAACCC
>JAHEAS010000695.1 GCA_024642645.1 Saprospirales bacterium
CATTGGTGCTTTTTTTATAGCGAATATAAAGCAAAGAGATTGTACCACAGCAATCCAGCAAAATTATTGAAGCAAAATACAATTGATTGAATAGCTTTGCCAGCATGAAAGCAGTCTCAAAAACAGCCTTTTTTTGTTGCGGTTGCCGCATGTTGGATGCCGCTTCCCCACGCCCCATCGTGGGCGACTACTTCGCCCAGCGCCTCATGGGTCAGGATGGCCTCGAATACTGGAAGAATTTTGAAGCACATCCAAAACCCATTGCCAGCAATCAGGCTCGGCATTACATCGTAGAGAACCACCTCCGCAGGCACCTGAGCCTCGACCAGCAGGCAACCATTATTCATATCGGCGCTGGACTGGACACCCGACCCTTTCGAATGCACGGTGGCCATTGGGTGGAGATTGACAACCCAGAAATCCTATCTTACAAAGAGGCCAAGCTCCCTGCCGCCAGTTGTCGGAACGAACTCCACCGCATTCCCATCCATTTCGATTCCGACAAATTAGCTGACAAACTGGCTCCATATACTGGCCGAAATAATGTCATTTTTGTCGTGGAAGGCGTGCTCCAATACCTCACCCAAGCCCAACGGCAGGAGCAACTCCAGGCCCTCACGCAGCTTTTCCCGAAGCACCATTATATCTGCGATTTAATGACCAAACTGTTCTTCGATAAAATAGCCAACCCTTTTAATAAAATACTGGCGGGATTGGGCACTTCCTTTGTGGAGATGCAGGACGAGCCAGCCGCCATGTTCCACCAGGCCGGATACCGATTGACCAACAATGCCTCCAATATTGAGACAGCCAGAAAGCTTGGCCTTTTCGGTAGCCAACAGTTCATGATGGGTTTGATGCCTCAAAAATACCGGGATGGGTATGGTGTGTATGAGTTTGCATTTGGAGGGTAGCTGTTGGTGGGAGATTTTTGGTTAGGTTGCAGCAATACTACCACCGTCTAAGCTATGATTTTTATCAAAGTACCCCCTTTGACTTAAATCATTGATAGCAATTTTCCAGCGTTATATCTTTAAGCCCGTCCAATTTAGACCGTGTTCGGAATTAATCAATAACCTACATCATGGAAAAGGCAATCAGATTTCTACCAATTTATGTTGGCACATTGTTCTTGTTTATTTCTAGCGGATGCACCATTGCAGGCTTGGCAGCAGGGATAGCAGCTGATTCATCTGGTAAAACACAGGAATATAGCGCCAGTAATATCCTAGATATCCCCGTTAAATCTAAGGTTCAATTGATAATGAACGATGCCACAAAGCGGAAGGGACAGTACGTCTTTTATGCAACTTCACTAACGGATGAAAGCTCCGTAATATCGGTAACTTGTATTGATGAATCAACCAATCAATATTTCTTAACACCACTTGCCGATATCAATAAAATAGTAGTTAACCCAAAGAAAGATAAGCAATTTGGTGGGGTGATGGGAGCTGGCGTGGGCCTGTGTTTGGATATAATCTTAGTCAAGTCGGTTCCTGATTTTGGAGGAGGTCCTTGGTTCTCCTTTGGAGAGGATGAGTAAGGCAGTGGACATTTACCCTGGGCCGCAACCGAATGATTTTCAGCAATCTGTCAAAGGAACTTGGGTATGGGTGTGAAAAGCGAGGAAGTTTTTAGAACTTACGGATACGTTCGCAGGCATGGTAGCTGCTCATTATAACAATATAAACTAGGCGAAATAGACGGAATAGGGCCCTGCGGGATGACAAAAGGTGGTGATATGTCGGGGTTCCCATCATCAACGATTTCCCCAGTCACAAGGGAGCGGATTGGATTTCTACGGCTTTGGGTTAATTATGAAACGGCTTGTTTCAGAAATGAAGCGTTGCCCCTATTCAGTTTCTATGACAAGTTGTCACAGATATTGTGGCAAAATTGACGATTTACATCAATTCCATCCCAAAACGTCACCATTGCGCTAAATGTCAGTGGCTGAATCTGGGAGGGTTGTTCGTTGTTCTTTACTTCGATTTCGCTGCGCTTTGTTGTTTCCTTCAACCTGGCCGCCTCGTTGACATTTGCGATTCGGTCTTTTAGCTCCTCAGTCCTGGATTCGTACAACTGCGGCAATTTGCACGATGGCGTCGTGCAGGCGCTGGCGCTCTTCCCATATTTCCTTAGGGATTGGTCAGTATCGGACTAGACCAGGTTTAATGCCCCCTGACTGGCTAGGTTACTCTGGAGGAGTTCAACATTAAGCACTTTTATCCCTTCCATTTCCAATGGAAAATTGATTCCTTGATTTTTCAAAACCTGGATGCGGTACAACCTCGCAGCACCTTCCATTATTTGAATTGCCACATCTGCAACTTTTCTATTGGCATAATGCTCCAAATAGGAGCCTTTCACCCAATCATTAAATGCGCCCATGGAGGGGCCACACCAGATTTGGTAATCAAGTTCCCGGTCGGGTGTTCCGGCGTTGGCCCAATTCGAGGAAAGGCCAAGATACCATCGGAAAATCAAAGCCATTTTTCGATGTGAGTTATCCTTGGCACGGGAAATTTGTTGAGGATCCCTTTCTTCAAAAAACTTAATGCAATCTTGCCAAACTTCTTCGAGTGGTTTTCTGAATACCTGCTTTTCCAATTTAAGGCGTTCCTCGGCTGGGATTTCGTCAATGGATTTATATCGCAAATAATACTCGTACAGCTTTTTAGCCCGTGGGCCAAAGAGTGTACCCCGTTTCAATACCTGAAGCTCGACGCCCATTTCAAACATGTCAGAGGCAGGTGCACCTATCACATCGGT
>JAHEAS010000696.1 GCA_024642645.1 Saprospirales bacterium
TCGATTGCACAAATCCCTTGACATTGAATGCGTTTTCTTCGACAAAAAAATGGGAATTTGTGAACTGGTAGCGGCCCTTGTTTAGGTCAACCGAAATGGTAGCATCCAGCCCGCCATGTTTTCCCACGAGGTAACGCACGCCGTCCATTTCGATGAAATTGGTGGCCAGCCGGACGGAGCTTTTCAAGTCAAATTTTTCGCTGGAAAATTGGCCGGAGAAGTCCGCCGTCTGCACCTGCGCTTGGATTTCCTGCTTCAATTTCAAGTCGTGGTAAGACAGCCCAATTTGTTTGAGTGTGGCTTTTTCGAGGGAAATATTGAACTGTTCGTCCTCAGCATCCGACTTGGAAGGTTTGAAAATATCGTAGTTGGCCTTGCCGGATTTGTCCACCCAAACGTCCAGTGCACCGTTGTTGATGGCCACAGAATGCACTTTGACCTGTTTTTCAAAAAGGCTCAACAACCGGAAATTAAAAGCCAATTCCTGCGCTTCAAGGAGCGGCTTTTTGTTGAGGCCCATCACGGTCACGTCCTTTAAACTGGCCGTTGCATCTGGGAAATTTCGCAGCAATGAAAGTTCGAAACTGCGCACTTTCACCTCCGTTTTGAGCTGTTGGTTCAGTACTGCAATAAGCTTTTTACCGACAGCCTCTTGAAAGAAAGCGGCAATCACAATCGCTGCCACCACTATTACCGCCACCAAAATGCCCATCCCCAAAAATCCCCGCTTGATATGTTTCTTCATGGTTAATTTGTCTTGCCTTTGTTTTGTATTCAAAAAAATGAACATAAAGGTAAAGGAATCAAACGGGGCGAGTGTTCGGAAGGCACATCAAAATATTTTTAATTTTTTTTTGAATTGAGTTGCATAGGAATAAAATATCCGGCTATATTTGCGCCCGCTTTTGAAGAAAAGCAGAATTGAATAAAGGAAGACTTAACAAGCTTTCGTTTAAGATTAAAATTGGGGCGCATAGCTCAGCTGGTTCAGAGCATCTGCCTTACAAGCAGAGGGTCCGCGGTTCGAATCCGTGTGCGCCCACCCGATTAAAAGCCTCCATGACTTAGTTCGTGGAGGCTTTTTTTATTCCACTGGCATGCCCCGTCCTGAAATAGCGCACCAAAATATTTGCTTGCCATTAAAAGCAACGTGCGTTTGAAAATTTAAGCTAAAGTATCAAACGCACCTCGTTCCATCACCAATTGACACCTCGATGGGCGTCAGGTCAACCCCAAGTCGCTTGCGGTATTCCTCCGAAACCAGTTCCACGAACTCCGCTACCCTGCGCTTTTCTAGGATGTTAATGGTGCAGCCGCCGAAGCCGCCGCCCATCATCCGGCTGCCGAGTACGTAGTCCTTTCCGAGGGTCTGTTCCACCAAGAAATCAAGCTCCGGGCAGCTCACCTTGTAGTCGTTCTGCAAGCTGAAATGCGACTGATAAACCAACGCCCCCAACGCTTTGAAGTCGCCTGCCAGAATGGCCTGGGTAGCATCCAACACCCGTTTATTTTCAGAAATTACATGGTGGCTGCGACGGAAAATAGTCTCCGGCATTTTGCCCATGCAGGCCACCAATTGCTCCATCGTCACGTCCCGAAGGCTGACGATGCCGGGGCTTGTTTTTTGCAAAATAGCCACCCCTTCTTCACATTCGGCCCGCCGGGTGTTGTACGCTGAGGAGGCCAGCGAATGTGAAACATTGGAGTTCAACAGCAGCAGTTGATAATCGCCGAGTTCAAACGGAAAATATTGAAATTCCAAGCTTCGGCAGTCGAGCAGCATAACGTGGTCTTTTTTGCCCATCACGCTGGCAACCTGGTCCATGATGCCGCATTTGATGCCGACGAAGTTGTGCTCAGCCATCTGCGAGGCTTTGATGAGCTGCCATTTGTCGAAGCCGAGATTGAACAGTTCGTTCAGCGCAACGGCAAAACTGCATTCCAGTGCAGCCGAAGAGCTCATGCCACCGCCGATGGGCACATCGCCCTCGAATTCGGCATCGAAACCCCCAATTTCTGCCCCCAATTGTTGCAACTCATGCACCACGCCCATGACGTAGTTATGCCAACCTTGTTCCCTTGGAGCAAAATTTTGAAGGTCAAACAAAAAGACTTTTTGCTGCTTGGTGTCGGTCACGTTTGCCATGTTGGTAGTCCCGTTTCGCCGCATAGCCACGGTGATTTTTTTGTCAATAGCAGCAGGCAGCACAAAGCCATCATTGTAGTCTGTATGCTCCCCGATGATATTGATGCGGCCAGGAGACTGCACAGTGATGGTTCCAGGTGCTTGTTTTTTTGACATATCCATATCAGTTTTTACTGAAGTCATGTTGCGGCACAAATAAGGTGGCAATGACAAACAAGTTATCTTATGAAACAATGAAAGCACCCAAGTTTCTCCGAAATATCTCCACCAGCGCAACACAGTGGGATAGGGCTAAGCTGTGCATCATTTCGCCGAAAGTGACTATTTTTTTCATGGATGTATTTCTGTTTGTAATTTTGTGTGCTTGGTTTATCAGCATACAATGAAAAGGTTTTCCGAGGGTATTGTCCGCATTTGGCAGGTAGAAAAAAAACTGAACAGTCTTACCTTGTGTTGACAACACCCGCTCTAAGGGCAATGATTACTTGTAAACTCAGTAGAAATTTACAGTCTATGAAGTCAAAAATACTTACCTACCTCCTTTCTTTTTGGACAGCTTGTATTTGCTTTTCTCAAAACACCTTTACCGAGGTTTCCCAAACGGCGGGAATGGACGCAACGCCCGGCA
>JAHEAS010000697.1 GCA_024642645.1 Saprospirales bacterium
ATGCTTCCACCTTGGGTTTCGCTACGGCGGGGCGCTGGCACCAATCGGGCTTTTGGCGAATTTGACGCAGCGATGGGCGGCTGGCAGATTGACGGCGAACCCTACACTGCCGCTGAGGGCACCGAGTTCCATTGGTTCCGCTCGCACATGCTCGGCGGGCGCACCAACCACTGGGGGCGTATCTCGCTCCGATTTGGCCCACATGATTTCAAGGGGAAAAGTTACGATGGCGTTGGCGACGACTGGCCCATCAGCTACGACGACGTAAAGCCCTATTACGATAAAATAGACGTGATGCTGGGCATCTACGGTACAAAAGAAGGGCTGCCCAACGACCCGGACGGCATTTTTATGAAACCACCGAAGCCAAGGTTGCACGAGCTTTTTATAAAAAAAGCAGGTCAAAAAATCGGTGTGCCGGTCATTCCCGGCCGTGGTTCGGTCTTGACGGAAGAATTGAAAGACAATACTGACCGTCAGAAATGCTTCTACTGCGGACAGTGCTCACGGGCCTGCAAGATTTACGGCGACTTCTCATCTTCATCTTGCCTTGTCATTCCAGCGCAGACCAAGTACAGCCTGGAACTGGAATGCAACGCCATGGTGCGGGAAGTTCTGACGGACAAGGACGGCCAAGCCACGGGCGTGGCTTACGTGAGCAAGGACGACGGACAAGAGTACCAAGTGATGGCCAAAACCGTCATACTTGCCGCCAGTGCTTGCAGCAGTGCCCGTATCATGCTCAACTCGAAAAGCACTCAGCACCCCAACGGCATCGGCAACGGCAGCGGCGCCGTGGGCAAGTACCTCCACGACTCCACGGGCGTGGCCATGGGTGGCATCATGCCTTCCCTGATGAACCGCAAGCGCTACAACGAGGACGGCGTGGGCAGCGTTCACATCCTCTCCCCTTGGTGGCTGGATAATAAAAAGGCCAAGCTCGACTTTCCACGTGGCTACCATATCGAATACTGGGGCGGCATGGGCATGCCTTCTTACGGCTTCGGTTTTGGGATGCAGGGCCTCAACGGCAAGTATCCTGATGCCAATGGCCAAACTAAAGAAGCGGGTGGCTACGGCGCTTCGCTCAAGCAGGACTACCGCCAGTTTTACGGAACAAACGTAGGCATGGCGGGCCGTGGTGTAGGCCTGGCACTGGAGAGCAACTACTGCGAAATAGACCCGAACAAGGTGGACAAATGGGGCATCCCCGTCCTGCGCTTCAATTACAAATGGACGGATGCCGAAATCAACCAGGCCAAGCACATGCAGGAGACCTTCCAGGAAATGATGAAGGCCATGGGGGCTGACATCACATGGGGCATTCAGGGCAAGGAGAACCTCTACGGCCTCGAAGCTCCAGGCCGCATTATCCACGAGGTGGGCACGGTGCGCATGGGCGACGACCCAAAGAAGGCTCCCCTCAACAAATGGTGCCAGTCGCACGAGGTGAAAAACCTTTTTGTCACCGACGGCGGCCCTATCGTGCAGCAGGGCGATAAGAACTGCACTTGGACGATACTCGCCCTCGCCATGCGCACTGGAGAGTATATTATTGAACAGAAAAAATAATTATGAGTTATGAGTTAGAAGTGATGGACGCACTAATAACTCATAACTCATAGCTCATAACTCATCATTATGAAAAGACGGGATTCACTCAAATTCATCGGCGTCGGCTCTATATCGGCGGGGTTATTCTTGGAAAGCTGCAAGGTCGAACAGAAGGACCCTAACCCACCGCCCGCCGTAAACAAGGCTGCTGATATACTAACTGCTGGTAGAGAACCTTTCGAGATTGAGCGGGACAAAAAGCTGCTCAGTGAGACCTTTTTTACCAATGATGAAATGGCTACCATCACTGTGTTGGCTGACATTATCATCCCAAAAGACGAGGTGTCCGGGAGTGCCACCGAGGCCGGCGTGCCGGATTTCATCGAGTTTATCGTGAAAGACTTGCCGGAGCACCAGACCCCCATGCGGGGCGGCCTTCGCTGGCTCGACATGGAGTGCTATGGCCGCTTCGAAAAAGCGTTCGTGGACTGTAGCCCAGAGCAGCGCCTGCAAGTGGTGGACGACATCGCCTACCCGGCTAAGGCCAAGCCAGAAATGGGGCAAGGCGTAGCATTCTTCAACCGGATGCGTGACCTTACTGCCACGGGTTTCTACACCACGGAAATGGGTTTTGCTGATATCGGTTATAAAGGGAATTTGCCCGGCACATATGTTGGCGTACCTGCCGAGGTGCTAGAGGAGTTTGGTTTGAAGGAGTTGGATTGGGGGTAGAAGAAGCTAAATTACTTCGTGACGCAATGGGAACACTGATGACACAGGTACAACGGATAAAGACGGATTTAGCCTAAAAATGCGCAAAAAACCGTGTAAATCCGACGAATCTGTGTCATCAGTGTTCCCATTGTTGCTTGGTGTGCTGCGCAAAATGAATCAATCAGCTTCTTTTGACTTCAGCCACCATCCCCACACCCCGCACAGCCCAAATCCCACTGCATTCAAACTACCGTGCAATGCCCGCATCATCGGGATATCCAGCCAAGAAACAGGTGTCAAAAAACGGCTGCCGTAAAGCCCCGCCAACAGCATTCCACCCAACAGGGCGATGGCGGCCATTGCCCACAGCCACCTGATTTTCAATGGATTGTTTTTCAAAAAAGCCAACCGAAGATGCATCACCGCTACTGCCGCTGCCGAGAGCGCCATCAGCCAGGCACTTGCCATTTCAAAGTTGATATCGAGGCCGAGCTGCGTGAGCGTG
>JAHEAS010000062.1 GCA_024642645.1 Saprospirales bacterium
TGTTGACTTCGTCAATATCTGCACCAAAGTCACCAGCCTCGCCTGCTGCACTCACCTTTCCAGGGCGGTTTGCCAGATTTTTATGAGACAATGCCATTGTATAGTTCAAATAACCTTTTTTCAAAAAATTGACTCCGTTGTTTACAGAAACCCCAACCATTTCACCGTCACCTTCACTCGTCATACCGGTGTTGAGTGAAACTGTACCATATTCATGCTTGTCCTTCAAGATGACATTTATAACACCAGCAATGGCATCCGAACCGTATTGTGCAGATGCACCGTCACGAAGGATTTCCACCCGCTTGATGGCATCTTGCGGAATGGCGCCAAGGTCAGCACCACCCTCTCCGCGGCCAGGAGAGGTTTGAATATAAATCAGCGAGCTAGCATTTTTACGCTTGCCGTTGATAAGCACCAATGTGCGGCTGGGACCCATGTTCCGAATTTCATAAGGATCGAGAAGAGAAGTTGCATCATTTACAGGAGTTTGAACCGTGTTAAACGAAGGCACTTTGTACTGTAAAGCCCTGTCGAAAGAGGTCTGACCAGTGCTCATCAGTTCCTTGGAAGAAACAATGTCAATTGGAACTGGTGAGTCAGTGACGGTGCGTTGCGAAGAACGGCTACCTACTGAAACCACGACTTCGGTGAGATCAGTTGCGCCAGATTCCATGGAAACATTTAAGGTAGTCGTGCCTGAAGCAACCGTTACCGACCGGGTTGTGGTTTCATACCCGATGAACGAAAACTCAAGCGTGTAGGTGCCGGCACTAAGCCCCAGCTCATACATTCCGTCGGCGTCAGTAACAGTGCCGTTGGAAGTACCTTGAACCTGTACGGCAGCGCCAATAAGCGCTTCGCCAGAATTGTCGGTGATTTGGCCAGCCACTTTGCTTCGTTGGGCCATTGAAAGCAGGCCTACGAACAACAACGCAGCAGTCAATAGGTGTTTGATACACAGTTTCATACTCAATCTTTTTTAGTGAGAAAATAAATAAAAGAACACCGTAAAATTAACCACGCATTTGATTCCTCCTAATTTTAATTTTGTAAGACATCAAAATTTTCATTTGAGGATTTATGCTAATTACAAAAGGTCGTTGCTTGGTTTCAAACCTAAAGCCTTCTATTATTTGTCAGGTTGCAAATTCAAGGAACCTGAAAACTAAGGTGCAATAAATGCAATGCCGTGGAAACTCAAATCGGCAAGAATGAACTAGCAGATAAAATGAACCTGTGACCGAGCTTGAATAGTATGGAGAAAAAAATTTCCTTTGTGGGTAAAGACGCACAGCCTAATTATCTGATGGCAGTCAAAACATCCACTGATCAAAAAATGTAGCAAATGAAACCTAGCTTTTCAATTATAACCATCTTTGTTTTGGCACTCCAGATAGGCTGTCAATCAGGTTCAAACAACCAAACAAAGCACGCAAATGAAACCATGAAGGCCAATATCACAAAAACGGCATGGGGCGCACTCCCAGACGGGACTACCGTTGACCTTTTTACTTTGACAAATAAAAATGGCCTAGAAGCTAAAATCTCAAATTACGGAGGAATAGTAGTGTCACTCTTTACCCCCGACATGAATGGCAAAATGGAAGACATTGTGCTTGGCTTTGATTCGTTGGATGAATACGTAAAGGATACCCCCTACTTCGGCAGCATCGTGGGCAGATATGGGAATCGAATTGCCAAAGGCCGGTTTGAACTGAAAGGAAAAACTTACAATTTGGCGAAAAATGATGGCGAAAATCACTTGCACGGTGGCCTAAAAGGCTTCGACAAAGTGGTTTGGGAAGCGGTACCGGACACCAGTTCTGGCGAAGCAAGTTTGAACCTGACCTATGTGAGCCCCGATGGTGAAGAAGGCTACCCCGGCAACCTGGAAGTAAGAGTGGTTTACACGCTAACCAACCAAGATGAACTGAAAATCACTTATTTCGCTACCACCGACAAACAAACTCCCGTCAACCTCACCCACCATGGTTATTTCAACTTGACCGGAGGCGCAAAACGAGATATCCTGGCGCATGAATTGAGCATAAACGCAAGTGGATTTCTGCCAGTTGACAGTGGACTGATTCCAACCGGGGAACTTCGTGCCCTCAATGGAACACCTTTCAATTTTAAGACCCCTAAGCCCATTGGCAATGACATCAATTTTGACGACATCCAGCTCAAACTAGGCCTAGGTTACGACCACACTTGGGTACTTTCCAATCACAAACCCATCGGTGAAGTTGGATTGGCTGCTACCCTACTCGACCCCGAAAGCGGCAGGTACATGGAAGTCTGGACCACCGAGCCGGGCATCCAATTCTATTCTGGCAATTTTCTTCATGGAAAGTACAAGGGAAAAGGCGGAGTTGTTTATCAAGACCGATGGGGGCTTTGCCTTGAAACACAGCACTTCCCCGACTCACCAAATCGGTTGATTTTCCCATCGACTATTTTGGTGCCAGGCGACCATTATTCTTCAACAACCATTTATAAGTTTTCGGTAAAAAGGAAGCTTTGATGATGTCGGTTTCTTCATTTTTTATTCAATAAGAATTTTGCTAAAATTTGGAAGACCTATCTTTGCGGATAGAATTTCAGTATTTAATTTCTAAACTTGTTTTACATGAAAAATATAACTGTAATCGGCGCAGGCACAATGGGCAACGGCATTGCCCATGTTTTTGCCATGAATGGCCATAAGGTCAACTTGGTGGATGTGTCACAAGATGCACTTGACCGTGCCATAGCCACCATTTCCAAAAACCTAGACCGGATGGTGTCAAAAGGAATATTGGATGAAACACAAAGGGCTGACACCTTGGCCAATCTCGAAACTTTCACTGACCTAAAACCTGCCGTCACTAAAGCTGAATTGGTGGTGGAAGCTGCAACTGAAAACGTAGAGCTGAAGCTCAAAATATTCCAGCAAATGGATGAATTGGCACCGTCCAAAGCTATTTTGGCGACCAACACTTCCTCCATTTCCATCACTAAAATTGCGGCAGTCACCAACAGGCCCACCCAGGTCATTGGGATGCATTTCATGAATCCAGTGCCTGTCATGAAATTGGTGGAGGTGATACGTGGTTATGCCACTTCGAATGAAGTGAACCGGAACGTCATGGAGTTGAGCCGTGCACTAGGCAAAGTGCCTGTGGAGGTGAATGACTATCCTGGGTTTGTAGCTAATCGAATACTCATGCCAATGATAAACGAAGCAATTTACTCACTCTTTGAGGGGGTGGCAGGTGTCGAAGAAATTGACACGGTAATGCGCTTGGGCATGGCCCATCCTATGGGACCGCTGCAGTTGGCTGATTTCATTGGCCTCGACGTTTGCTTGGCCATACTTCGGGTACTGCACGAGGGTTTTGGCAATCCAAAATATGCGCCTTGTCCCTTGCTGGTAAATATGGTTACCGCTGGGCGCCTTGGAATTAAGTCCGGTGAGGGTTTTTATATGTACAAACCCGGCACAAAGGATGTTGAAGTGGCAGGCAACTTCAAGCAATTAAATTAATTCAAGAGAAAAGGCAGCAGCAAAGTTTTGCTGCTGCCTTTTCAAGTTAATGTTGCTTTAGCAACTTAATCGGATTGACCATCTCGCCATTGTTCACAATTTGAGCAAAATAAATGCCTTCACCCAAATTGTTTCCAACCGCAATCTTCCCTACTTGGGTCTCCAAATTGTGTGTCTCCACCATTTGACCCAGAGCGTTGTAAACCAACAAGCTAGCCCCATTTCGCCAGTTGTCAATCTTGTAACTTAGGGTAAAAGCCGAATTGGAGGGATTGGGTGATGCAGTGATGGAAATACCATTTTCCACTAAATTATCTGTTCCACTAGGTGGGTCTGCATCGTAGGCTTGAAAGAAATCGACGCCTGCTTCTATAGCATCCGTAAAATTGGGGTCAACGTCGCCAACTTCAAAAATCACCTGCATTGTATTAGTGATTGGCAAAAGCGTAGAAATATCCATGTCGGTTGACTCCCAAGTTGGTGGTGAAAACAAGCTCAGGAACGAAATCTCTTTAATATTGACGGTCTGGTCGCCATTCGCAAGTTTCACAATCAATTTGTCATTTCCAACTGCAGCCCCGTTAGTCACGACACTAAAAAACCAGGTCTTGAAACTTAGGTGCGGTGCATTCATCCCGGTCAAATCCATGATTGGGGAAATCAACCTGGTTGTTCCCGAAAGCTGAAGTCCTCCGACAAGGTCTGATACATTGCCTGTCACATAGCAAGCATTGCCTGGATCATCGGCAGAATCACTGCCAGATTGGATTGGGTAAGGTATCTGTGCCGGGGCAACTTCGATGGGTGCTCCTCGCTCCCAAATGCCCTGCGGCGCATCGCCATTGATTATCCAACCGAGGTCTAAAGAAAATATATCTTCGTATCCTTTTGAGATTTCAATGGTCAAGTTGTTGGATGTCTCATCGATTTGGGCAGCAGTAAGTGCGGTGGTTTTGTAACCCCATTTGCCAGCAAAAACGTCATAATCGCCATTGAAAAACTGTTGCACATTGAACTTGCCATCTGCGCCAGTGGTCAGGTTAAATTCAAAGTCTGCATTGATGAGTTGCACTTGGGCATTGGGTATGGGCTGGCCTGTTCCTTCTTCCACAACTGTGCCGCCCAGCATAAATGATGGAAGTGGCTGAAGTGCCACGTTCAAGTTGGTTAGAACTCCATTTTCCAAATTTACACTCACAGTTTTTGATTCATAACCTGCTTTTTTCACCAAAACATCATAGGTGCCGGCAGTTGCCAAGCCGGTTTTATAGCTTCCAATTGGATTGCTTAAAGTGCTCGCCAATTCGCCTACAATCTCGACGGATGCTCCATTCAGGCCAGTCGTCGTCAAAGCGTCTGTCACGTTTCCTTCGAGGTAGCAGGCCCGAACGTAGTTTGGTTCCAAGATATACAGCCCGTTTCCAATGTCAGAAACCAGTACTAACCCACTCGGCAAAAATGGATACGCTCCCCAAGCACCATTGAATCCAGTGTTTGCAGGGATGTATGTATCAAAATTGCCTACTTCAATCAAGTTGTCTGGACGAGCCGCATCCACGATGATGCATCCATCTGTGTAATAGGAAATGATGATGTAATCATTCCAAACATGCACGTTGTGCGGGATTACTCCTTCGCCCAATGTTTCAATTGGGCGAAATTGGTCAAGCGTCAAAATGTTTGAAGGATCGGAAACATCATAAGAACCTACTGGTCCGTTGCCAGTTTCATCAGTGGTAAAAAGAATTTGACCATTATCTGAAAGCCAAGTATTGTGAGCAGTAGATGCTCCAGTTTGTTGACTTCCCAGCGCAACTGGATTGGATTTGTCGGTGACATCGTATATCGTGAAAACACCAGAATTTATCTCAGCACTGTACGCCAAATTGTTTCGAACATAAACATCGTGTGAATAAGCTGGTGCGCATTTACCGGCATAAGCAGGGTTCCAAGGGTCGGTGAATACATCTACAAACACCAAACCTCCGCCATTAAGGGTAGAACCTGATAAATAGATATAACCAAACTCGTCAATCCAGAGGTTGTGAATAGAGCTTAAAGTCCCTAGTCCAGGGATATTTGGTGCCCAAAAATGGGAAGTTACCGTACCAGGCAAATTGGACAGGTCAATGACCAATACACCACCGCCAGTTTCATTGGTGACATAGGCGTAATGGTCCCAAGTCTTGATATCACGCCAAATAGAGTTTGGGCCAGGAATGAAATCAGCTTCGACAGGATTGGCTGGGTCAGAAAGATTTACTATTGAAACGCCATTGTAAACCCCAACAAGCGCATATTCGGTACCATCTGGTGCTGCATAACCCCAGATATCGCTGAGGTCCTCAGTGTATTGGTAGGAGCCAACGTAGCTCATATTCAGCTGGGCAAAAGACCCAATACTGCTAATTAGCAAAAGTAAAAGTGGTAGAATCTTCTTTTTCATAAATGGATGATTTGATTAAAAAAGGTAAAAATTGGTCAGTAATATCAGGTTATGATAATAATTGGAGCAATCAGTAAGCTTGATTTTGCCCAAAAATCTTCCGCAAACCTAACCCATGATGATATAGACGGGCACAAACCTCTACTAGACGCAGCCTTTTTTCGATAAAAACAAAAAAAATCCCGCATCTTTTAGGAATGCAGGATCTATGATGAAGAGAATAAAGGTTAGTTCACGGCATTTAGGGAAATTACAAGTACAGGATTTCCCGGATGTCCTGTTCCGTTTTGATTTCCTTTTCCACGGACTCCAGCACAAATTCGAATTTAGATTTGTCAGCGTCAATTGACTTGAATTGATCCGGCCTAAAAACGGCAATTTTATTATCGTCCGTCATAAGCCAAAGCAGGTTTTCCGAATTCTTATTGAACCGAAGTTCAGTGTTGTTGTCAGCAAGAAACTGATAAACCGTATTTCGGGTTTTGTCCACTAAATAGGCGGTCCGATTGGTGAATTGCTTCCCGGTATTATCCTTAAAACTGGCTGCAAGTCGAAGCATCTCAGGCGGTACTGGACGGTCGCAATTCCATACCCCAAACTCTGAAGCAGTGAATCGATTCACTACTTTTTTCTTTATAATTTCGTTGTTTGCGGCATAGTCAAGTCCTTGACTTCGAAGTTGGTTCACTCGGTCCTCAAATTTCAGCGTAGCCAACCGCTTTTCTTCTTCAAAACGCTTGGCGATAGCCGCTTTTTCAGTGGCTAATTTAGCCTCCCTTTCAGAAGCGAGTTGCTTCCATGCTTCAAATTCATGGTTGAACGCCACCAAGGCTTTGTCATAATCCGAACCAGTAAGCACTGGATTGACCGGAACTTTTATGGATTGCCCTTCCTTTTCCAATTCTAACTCGTAATCACGTTCGTTGAGTTTTTTGATTTTCAATCCGCTAACCGAACTGAATTCTTTTTGCAATCGGTCATGCGTGATGGTTGCTGTTGGGCTAAGCTGCCAAAGCATTTTAGCGTATTTCTTATAAAGCTGGCGAAGTTCCATTTCATCTTCGCTAGATGCGGAAGCTCCCTCCGAAACTGGTGGCAAAATATCGTTCAAGTCGAGGTTGAAAACGTAATTGGAATTGTTGGCACGCTCCGGCTTTATGGGTTCTTTTTGCTTCGCAATGGTTTTTTCCAATTTTGCGACCTCAGCCACCTCGCTCACCTGAAGTGAAAGCATTCGCTCCGCAAGTGCTTTTTGAGCAGGGTAAAATGGGCTTTTTTCATCCAAGCTTTCCCCTGAAATTGCATCGCCTATCACCTCCATTCGGTCAATGTCTTGGTAAACCCAATTACGTTTGGTTGCGTCAAGTTTGTAAATATTGTAGCCAGCCGGTATATCAAGGGATGGCGAAGTATTGACATTTGAAACCAATTCAACATTGATGGTTTTACCAGGAGCCATTTTAACACGCTTTCCGTTTTGCTCTGCAAAAATCTCAATCATTCCAGCACTTTCCAGGTTATAATTCACCCCAGCAGAATCATAGGTCATCGGGATACCAGAGACAAAAAAATCAACAAAATCGTGCATTTCACGATAATGAAGTACCACTTCTCCATTTAGTTCTTCACCACTTTCATCAATAAAGGCAGCTGCAGGTACGATTAATTGGGAGCCACTGGGGTATTTGTAAATTCCTCCTTCGTTGGGGTTTACTTTGTAGCTTGCAAATGTTGGCTTTACCTGCTCAAAAGGTTGATTTATAAAAGGCTTTGCCTTAAAATATGCCTGCTCTTTAAGGTGGAAATCTTCATTACCAATCAATTGGGAATACAGGAATATGCCCACCAATGAAGCAGCAATCGCACTGCCTGCCCAAAGCAATCTGCGAACGATTGGCCGCTGTTTGGGAACAGTTTGGTATTGCTCCAAGAGATGGTCGAAGTCCTTGTGGCTGGCAATTTGTGCCTTTGAGAGGGGCTTGGGGTTTAGCCGTATGTCGTAATTTTTTTTCATGCTTTACAATTTAAGGTAGCACGCCGTATTCAAAATTGCTTTCAGTGGCTATCGTTTATTTGGTTCAAAATGATTTTTTTGAGTCTTTCCAACACTCGGTAAGTACGCACCTTGGCATTGCTTTCGGTGATGTTCAAAACTTCTGCAATTTCTTTAAAAGGCCGCTGCTCAAAAAAACGCATTTCCACGATTTCCAAATCAGCTTCCTTCAGTTCTTCTAGCGCCGGAATAAGCAGTGGTCTAAATTTCTCAAGGTCATCCTCCAAAACTTCCTCGAACATGCTGAATAGGTTGGAGTCTTCTATGCTCACTACCCGAACTTTCTTGGTTTGGCGGTACCACTGAGCAACTTCGTTGCTGGCAATCCGGTACAGCCAAGCTGAAAACGGTACACCACGAAAAGTGTAGTCTTTCAAGCGTTGCATTGCTTTCAGAAATACCTGTGAGCAGATATCAGCACTCAGTTCTTCGTTCTGTGTGCGATTGTAAATAAATTGGAAGATTTTTTCAAAGTAGCGGTCGTACAATATCCTAAATGCCGCAGGGTTTGCCTGCGCAATTTGAATGGAGTGCCATTCTTCCTGTATATCATCATTGGAAACAGTCCTTTGGAAGGAATTCATCAGCCCTTCATTTTTTACAAGGGTACGATTTATTTGAAAATCCTGAAGCATTTATTGCACAGCTTGATGCGAATGATAAAAGGGGTTGCCTTTGCTTTTTTTGCTTTTTTTCAAAACTAAAATTGGCTCAACCAGGAGTGCGAATATTTCTTCAACCCAAAATTTTTACAAATAAAAGCAAAGGGCAACCTCCTTTACCGTTTTCCAGCATTGAGAAGCTGTGCTCCCCATACTGTTTCTAGTCCATAATGCCTGGTTATTCAAAGGATACAGTAGCATGACTAGTTTTTCTGCTTTTCGCTAAAAAAAATTGGGCGGAATGTCAATTGACATCCGCCCTTGCTTTGCGTTTACTCGTGGAATTATAGATGGTGTCCTCATTTATCCATCAGTATCATCATTTTTGTAGCTGTATGCTCTGTAGTTTCCAATCTGTAGTAAATTACTCCTGAGGCATCCAATTCATTTCGCTTCAAAGAGATTTTGTTGTAGCCTTCTGAAAAATTACCCTCCATTATTTTCAAAATCCTACCAGAAACATCCATCAGTGTGATGGTACAATAGGAATCAGTAACTAGGTTGAAAGCTATCTCTGTTTGGTTGGCAAATGGATTTGGCGAGTTTTGGTAAAGTTCAAATCCTGTATTAATTGCTTTATTATCAAAACGAAGTGTAACCCCGGTCCTTCCCATTAAACCAGTGTATGCCTCGGCCGCAGTAAATCGGGAATCAATTGAGAGCATACTGCTTAAGCTCCCACCTTGCTTTACTTTAAAAGCTAGCTCAAAAACTTCACCTTCAAATCGGAAGGTTGTGCCATGAGGCTGATTCCAGCTCACTGTTATTGCTCCTTCATTAAGTAATGAAAGCCCGAAGTTTTCATTGGCAATAGCTCCTCCTTTTAAGTTTTCAAACTCCAAATTTTCTTGGTCAAAATTAAGCGTGAATTGGAACCCCAATGCTTCGAAGTTCTCAACGCTGAAAGGCACGGTGATTAATTGCCCCTTTTCCACTAAAACATCATTGGTTCTAAAAATAATATTAGTGCCGTTGTTGCGCTCGCCAGTTTGCCCGGTAAGGTTACTTGTTTGGGCGCTACCGTTAACATCACCGATTTTGATACCTATAAAATCAACATCCAATTGGTTGCCATTCATATCATTGACATTGTAAAACTCTGGGAATGGCGTCTGCCATGGGTTCGATGGATTGGGGAAACTGAAGTTTTTATCCACAAACCTCCATGAGGTGTTGTTCGGGAAGGAATCGTTGATGTATAGAATGAGTTTTCTAATTTCAACCATGTCAAAAGTGGACACATTCCCCGATTTATTGGCATCTGCTGCTATAATTTTATAAGGCGAATCCAATAGTGTCGCACCCAATACGTGCTTTGAAATGAGCACTAAGTCAAATGTTGTAACGCCATTGAGTGGGTTGTCATCTTTTTGTGGAACTAAAGTGTAGTCACCGCCTGGTGCTTGAATATCAAAATTAAACATGCCATCAGAATTGGTCATCACCATGCCAGAAGATGAGCCTCCGAGCTGTATTTCAACGTCCTCTAAGCTTTCGTTTTCTTCATTCGTCACTAAGCCTCCAAGATTAATAAGCGGATCGCCACAGACATCAGCGT
>JAHEAS010000698.1 GCA_024642645.1 Saprospirales bacterium
AAGCTCAATTTCTTCAAATGCTCGAAATTGATATTTTTTCCCATTATAGTATTGTTCGTACTTTTGTTCAGGATATAGGAACTCAGCACCACCTTCATAAGACCAATTGTTGCCTAAAAATTTAGAAAATATTGCCCCTTCATCCAATTTTTCTTTAGAACCAATCAAGAAAAAAACAGTGTCTTTTAGATTGCTCTGAACTATCAAGGGAAACTCAGCCCAATATTCATTCTCCTCACTAAGCGTGTCCTGCTCGTTAAATTCATGGATAAGCCTCAATACTACCTCAGATTTTTTTAAGGTTAATGTCCCCTTGTCCTTAACTAATGCATACCAATTTAGTTTAGGGTCATAATTGATGGCATTACAATAGCCGCCTGTTCGGAGTAACCTATAATCGTTATTTGTGTCAGTTGATTTTATGCTCCATTCTCCTATAACCCCAAACCCTGAAAAAACAAACCCTTCAATTTTTCCAAAATTCATCTTCATCCAAAATCCCTGCTTACCTTCTATTATTTCAGAATAGTGTTTATATCCGTACTTATAATCTATGTCTTCATCATAATTGATGTATGCATTAACTACAGCCCCAAACGGTAATATACCTATTCTTTCGGAATTGGAGTTTGGCTCTTTACGAATGTTTAGACCAGATTTTGCCAGAACGGTGAACGGAAAAGTCTCAGCTTTCAAGTTAACTGATATTACAAGTATTGATAGAATTAGTATGATGTATTTCATGGCTTAAAATTATTGCTTTCCTCGAAATCAGGAATGGGACTAATCCGAGTTTGGTGTTAGTCAAACGAAACCTCTTCTCCGGCAAAGTTACGCAAACGTTCGCTAGGTTAGACAACGTCTCGCTTTGCGAACCTTTGCGAAACCACTGCGATACTTTGCGGGATGTTTCTACATTTACCCAAAATTCATTCACCAACTTTTTACAAAAATGACACTCACCACTTCGATAAAGCACAGCGTCCTTTTCATCATCCTTTTTGCTGTTATTTTCGGTGCCTGCAAGCCCGAACCAAAGGGCAGCGACCTCCTCACCATTAAGCTCGACCCAGCATCGGCGCAGAAAAAGGCCAAGGAAATCGAGGGGCAAGTGACTGCCAAACTGGCCAAAGGCTTGCAAATTAGCCTCTGGGCTTCCGACTCGCTGGCCAATGACCCGACCTGCATGGCCATTGACAACCTGGGGCGGGTGTACCTCACCAACTCGAATCGCCAGGCCAATTCCGAGTTCGACATCCGTGGGCACCAGGACTGGATGACCAAGTCCATCTCCTTCCAGACGGTGGAGGACAGGCAGGCTTTCCTTCGCAAGGAATTTGCGCCAGAAAACAGCAAGAAAAACGAATACCTCAAAGACTTGAACAATGACGGTAGCCACGACTGGCATGATTTGACGGTCGAGAAGGACGACATCTGGCGCCTTGAGGACACGGACGGCGATGGCCTCGCCGATGTTTCGACCCGGGTGGTGCATGATTTCAACACGGAAGTGACTGATGTGGCGGAGGGCCTGTTAGTGCGTGACCACGATGCGTTTGTGGCCATTGCGCCCGACCTCTGGCGCTTCGAGGACATCAATGGTGATGGTATGTGGGACAAAAAATCATCCATCGCCACGGGCTTTCAGGCGCATATCGGTTTTGGTGGGCACGGCATGTCCGGCGTTCGGGAAGGCCCGGATGGCCGTATTTACTGGGGGATTGGCGATATCGGCGCCAACATCACGACGGTGGATGGACGCAAAATCGAAAACCCGAACTCCGGTATTATCTGCCGCTCGAACCCCGACGGCAGTGATTTTGAGATATTCGCCACCGGGGTTCGCAACACGTATGAGTTTGTTTTTGACGATTATGGAAATATCATCACCTCTGATAATGATGGTGACCATGAGGGCGAAAGTGAGCGCCTTGTGCATATCGTGGAAGGGCATGATGCTGGCTGGCGCTCCAATTGGCAATATGGCAAATATACCGACCCGAAAAATAATAACTATAACGTATGGATGGATGAGAAGCTATATGTGCCGTATTGGGAAGGACAGGCTGCATATATAATTCCGCCGATAATGAATTACCATAATGGCCCCACAGGCATGGTATATAATCCCGGCACAGCGCTGGGCAAGGATTGGGTGAAGCAATTTTTCCTCGTGGAATTTGTGGGTACGACCACCGGCTCGCATATCTGGTCGTTTGGCCTGAAACCCAAGGGCGCTTCCTTTGAATTGGACGGTGAAAAAGACGTGTTGAGTGGCATACTGCCCACGGGCATTCAGTTCGGGCCGGACGGTGCGCTTTACGTCGCCGACTGGATAAACGGCTGGGACCCCAAGGAAGAGGGGCGTGTCTGGAAGATAGACGTGACCAAGGAAAAGAACGATTTGGAAGCCGAGCGCAAGGAAACACAGCACCTCATGCAGCTTGATTATACCTCAGCAATGCCCGAAAAATTAGGGGAATTAATGGGTTATTCAGACCAGCGCATTCGACTAAAGGCGCAGTTTGAACTGGTGAAACGAGGCAAAGCGGGAATTGCGGAAATGAAAGATGCTATTGCACAAAGGGAGAATCAAATGGAACGCATTCATGCGATATGGGGCATGGGGCAATTATTGAGAAAGGATAAAACGCTTGCTACCGAATTGATTCCATTATTGAAAGACAAAGACGAGGAGGTCATCGTACAAGCCCTTCGAATGCTGGGTGATGCGGAGATTAAGAGCATCGGAAATGATGTAATTCCGATGC
>JAHEAS010000063.1 GCA_024642645.1 Saprospirales bacterium
GACTCAATCCTGTATTCCGAAACCCAAAGTCCCTTTTTGGCCAAAAGCTTCCCCTGCGTAATGGCAGAGCGGTAGTCACTTACTTTGAGGATGATTTTCTTTTTTATTATGCCATTTATATCAGGTAAAAAGTCACTAAAAGTTTCAATATATGCATATAAACGGGGATTAAATCCAGCGGAGAATATGACGGAAGCATTTAATTTGCTCATAGCCAAGCCCCTCAGCGCAGCATGACCATCGGAATATTCAGTCGGTAGTGGCTCACCATTTTTAGCATAATTTATTTTGTCCAATTTCGACATGATATTGACATCAATAGAACCTGCTGCAATCATTGTACGCAATTGCTTTTGGAGCAAAACCTTTGCCCTTCCGTTCTCCAATTCCATCATTGCATTGAATATTTTTTTTGCGGGGGAGTCATCGGGCAGCAACTCAAAATATTTCACGATTTCTGTCCCTTGTTTGAAAGGTAGCTTTCGTAATTGCTCGGTTTGCTGCTGCACGATATCGTGGATGAGGTTCAGGTAGGCGGTAATTCTTCTCGCCCGGAAATCTTCTTCGCCAGTTTTTATAGGAAAATATTCTACGCCTACCTGCTGACAATGGAATTTCCGCATTTGTTCAATCAATTCATCCTCAACTATCGAAATAACGGAAGAAATGCCAAAACGTGCGACTTTAATCGGTGTGTCAATAGTGAACCCAATTCCCATAACTGGAATATGGAATTTGTGCAATAATGCGTTGTGCATAAGTTTGTTTTTATTGATAAAATGAAAGAGGCGGCTCGCCACCGCCTCTTCGTTTATGAAAACTCAGTTGTATTAATATTTGTGTGCAATCCGCATTCGGTTTTCGATTGGCCTTTCCAGCGGCCATCACGGCCCTTATCGCAGGTGGTGCAAGGCTCGCATCCCACTGAACCGTAGCCCTGTCTTTCTAATGGGTGGGAGGGTAACTTGTGGGACTGACGGAACTCCCTGATTTGTGCTTCAGTCCTATTTATCAAAGGATTAAAACGGATGATTTTTTCAGCAACAAACGACGGCTCGAAAATTTGCATCATTTGGCGGTTAGCAGTTTGGAAACTAGTCAGCCCGGACATCCAGACTTTATGCCGCTCCTTCAGAGGTTCGAGGGGCAGTATTTTGTTCAAGTAGCAGCAAGAGTCGGGATGTGTCTCCCAAAGACGGCGGTGGCAGGTCATTTCGTGTATTTGAGCCGATGGCGACAATTCCACCAAGTTCAGGTTCAACAACCTCCTGAGCTGGTCTTTGTACTTCAAGGTTTCAGGGAAATGGAATCCGGTATTGATAAAATGCACTTTCTGGTCTGGCTTGACTTGACTTACCAATTGCAGCAGGGTGGCGGAATTGTTGCCAAACGAAGTGGTCACTAACACTTCTTCTTTGTCAAAATAATCGTACAATTTTCTGATTCGGTCAGCAATATCGAGGCTTAAGAATTTGTTGTTGAGCATTTCTAACGAAGGCATCTCAACGGATTGTGCAGCGTATGTCATAAGTAATAGTTTGTCGGTAGGTAGGACTAAACTGGTTTGGAGAAAGTCGGACAAACAGCAACTGCCACTCGCCCCACTTTCTTCCAAAGCCAGGTATAAGAAACTATAAATCCGTATTTCAATCAGTGTCTAGAGTGAGCCTATATTTTCAATTTAATCATCGTGTCCCGTCGTCGCTTCTAGTAAACTTTAAAACCAGAAGTGCCGCCAATTTTATTGTTTCACCAATCGCTGGTGCCCAATCTTGTCATCCGCTTGAATGGTAACAATGTACAATCCCGGTGCAGAATCAAATGGCAGCGTTAGAGCAATGGTGTTGTTGCCACGGGATACGTTTGCTTCCCGTTGCAGCAGCGTTCTGCCTTGGATATCTGCAATCTGAATTTTCGCCAGATAGCTCCCTGACGCCTCTACCCGCAGGGTGATGAACTGCCCAGCAACTGGATTTGGGTAAACCACGAATGGAATATCCTGTTCAGCCACATTATCCTTTACGGAAGAGAGGATAGGTGAAGCCATGAAAATATCATCTTGGATAACTGTCACTGGCGTATTGCGGCGGATGACATCGGCCAGTCGGTTTTGCTTAATCCAAGTTCTTTCATCAGTTGTGAGCCATGAGTCGTACTCGTAATAAAAACGGTCGCCATCCCGAAGGTCCATGAACTGTTGCTCAATGATGGTCATCGCTGTTTTGCCAAAAAGTGCATCGGGCATGTGGTTTTCAGCCAAGATGCCTACCCATGGGTCAATCGCATTGATATTGCCGGCGTAGGCAAATTCCAACGATTGGTTCATCAACGGATCGGAGGTAAGCTGAGAGAAACTGGTGAATTTTGGCAAGCCAAAATCTGCTCGGACGGTGTTGTAATCTGGCAGTCCCCGTTCCCTGCCACGCTGGATATTGATGGCGGCGAGGTCCATGCCACCTTGACCCGGCGCACCAAAAAGAAAGTTGCGGAGGTCGTCAATCACTTTGCAATCAAAATCTTGCTCAACCACGGTAGCCATACCAATCAGGTAAGACTCGATGCCGCCTACTTCCATCGTGGCATCAGGGTTGAAAAAGGCATCCCGCAGCAAAATATCGCCTTGCGGCATGTAATTGCCATCGTTGTCCATTCGCACCAGCAGGCTGTTGATGGTGGTGTGGCCATAGCGGTAGGCTGCCGTGTTGAACACATTCATAATGCCGGGGTCAACTGTTGGCTGGAAGCCGATGTATGGCGCTACTTCCATGCCAAGCGTCGGCAGCCATTCTTCGTAAACAATGGCCTCAAGGATGCCACCTACAAGCTTGCGGGCGTGCTGGTAAAGTTGCTCGTCGCTCCAGGATGGATTCGTTGCGGCCAACTCATTGCAGAGTCGGTTGTGCTCCCGCACAAACAACGTGTGCATAGCAGTAAGGAAAGGGTTTTCATTTGCCCGCACATCACCCGCTACAAAGAATTTTTGGACGTTTGGCATGGGCATGGCCATCCCCGGTGCATTGGGGTCAATAGGTGCAGCCTGTTCTCCAGTCGTGGTGTTCCAGGGCAATAAATTGCCAGATGAAGTCTTCAATTTGCCGCCAGCAAAAGTTCGCAACCACGAAGCACGAGCCTGGTCGGAGCCATATACATTGGATGCGTCAATGAAAGCGGTGATGCTGTTGACGTACCGCCTTGGATTACCAATGCTATTACCAGTGGCAGGGTCGTAATCGGAGCGTTTCATTGGGATGACCTTGTTGCCATCGCCGTTTGGGTCGAAGAAAGCATCGAACGGTGGCACGGCGATGTTTAGGGTTTCCGTGGGGTGTTCTTTTGAAAGCGTGATGTCGTGGTCAATGAACTGTCCCCAAACCCAAGTATAGGCACTCAGCCCACGGTTGTCATTTGCCAGTGTGTTTTGCATAAACAAAGTGTTGCTGATGAAACGAGGGTTGGGCCGGCCAGCAACAGCAGGGGTGGAGATACCATCGTCAAAGCCAATAGTGCCGACATTGGGCAACAGCGAACCTGCCGCACCATAAGTTGGGTGAAGCGGGTTGTTGTTCACACCGTCCAAGGTGCGGTACTCCTGTGCTTGGAGGTTTTGCGAAGCAAGAAACAGGATAACCCCTGCCAGCAAGATTTTTGTAAAATTTTTCATGAGAAATTAATTTGGTTGTTAAAAAGTGAGTGGCAAATGCGCCACCCACACAATTCATTAATGCATTAACTATGCGGTTAATTCTTCTTCAGGCTCAGTTTCGTCTTCAGTTTCTAAGGGAGCACTGTCGAGTTCTTCGACCCTAACAGTGGCCGCCTTGAGCGAACCCCACCTCGACACGATGAACCATGCCAGCGGAATCACCCCACCGAAAAAGAAAACGGAAGCGCCGATTCCCCTCAGCCAGGTCAGTTTTTCGAAAATGCCGCCACCTGTGAACTCGTGCGAGCGGGCGAACCAAAGCCCGTTGTCCACGATGGCTTTGAACTGGATGGCCCCTGCGGGGAACAAATCAAGGAGGACCATCAGCATCAGGCCAGCGTTGATGGACCAGAAGGCGAACTTGACCACCTTCTCGCTCCAGCGGTTTTCCTTGAGCAACAACCTCGAAGCGAAGAGCAGTGCAGCGAGCGAAATATTGCCATAAACCCCCATCAAAGCAGCGTGGGCGTGGTTGATGGTGAGGTAGGAGCCGTGCTCGAAATAGTTCATGATGGGCAAGTTGACGATGATGCCCATGACGCCTGCCCCAAAGAAATTCCAGAAGTTGGTGGCGATGAGGAACAGGAAAACCTCAGGGAATCCGAAGTTTCCAAGATGCTTTTTTTCGAGGCCATTGACCGCCATTTTAGGCATGTTCTTGAAGCGCCATGCTTCTACCGTTAAAAGGATAAGTGGGACGAATTGCAGGGTGGAAAACACCGAACCGAGCGCCATCGTGGCTACGGGTTTTGCGTTCCAGTAGAAATTGTGGGATATACCCAACAACCCCGTTCCAAGGAAAAGGATGGTGGCAAAATAGACCACACGGATAGCAGCCTGACGGCTCACCAAGCCCATCAGTACCATCAAATAGCTGACGATGACGGTGATGAAAACCTCAAAAAATGCCTCTACCCACATGTGGATGACCATCCAGCGCCAGAAGTCTGCGATGACAAAATTGGTCTCTGGCTTCGCTACAAAACCAGATAGGAACAGCAACGGAATGCCAATGACAGAATAGATTATCCAGTTGGGCAGGTTCCATGGTTCACCTTTCACGAAGGCGGGTTTTACCCCTCGGTAAACTACCACACCCCACATCACAAAGATGAGCATGAGCAGGACTTGGTAAATTTTTCCGAAGTCAACATACTCCCATCCTTGGTGTCCCAGCAAGTGCCAATATTCCCCAAAAATTCCTTTAGGCCCCAGCACCATGCCTAGCAATGAGCCGCCTACCAGCACGAAAAGCATCCAGAAAAGGGTGTTGATAAGGGGCAACTGGCCCGGGATTTCCTTTTTGGCCAGTATGGGCAGGATGAAAATAGACGAAGCAATCCAGCAGGTCGAAATCCAGTAGAGCGCCAGCATCAGGTGCCAACTGCGGGAAATGGTGACTGGGAAAACCTCAGATGGGTGAATGCCGAACCAGCCAAGGAAGTTGACAAAATCGTTGATGGTGATGATACCGCTCAAAACCTGCACGAAAAATAGGATAATAGCCACGGCAAAGAACTTGTAGGTGGCCCGCTGTGTCTTCGTCGGTTTGAAATTGGCTACCTTTTCAGCGGTCAACAGGTCTTTGCCTGCTGGCTTGAAAAATTTGTTCGGGAGCTGGTTGTACTGACCGATATAGTACAGCACAATGCCGCACATCAGTACAAATGCCAGCATCCCTAACACGCTCCATAGTATAACGGGAGAGGTAGGCGTGTTGCCAGCGGCGGGGTCGAAGGGCCAGTTGTGGGTGTAGCTGAAGCCAGAGCCTGGCCGCTCAACTGCACATACCCAAGCTCCCCAAAAGAAGAACGAAGCCAAGTTTTCTACGTCTTGCCTGTCGGTGATGTAGTCCTTCGGGGGGAAAGAGCCCTCGGTATTGTTATCAATAAAAATATCGGTGTAATACGTCCTCAATTTCCCCAAAGCGTAGGCTTGAGCAGCGGTCAAGGTTACAATGTTCCCAGCTTCGTCGTAGCGGTTTTCTTTCAGTTCTGCTTTGATATTTTCCCCGATGATTTTCAATTCCATGTCGGATGCATTCCGACCGTTTTCCTTGTTAAACGCTTCGACATAGTACTCATTCATGTAAACCGTGACGTAGTGCAATGCCTCGGCGGTGTAGTCAGGGCCTCGTTGAGCCCCATCGCCGAAGTAAGAACCGTACTCCATCAATGCATATTTATGGAAGACCTTCTGTCCGTTCTCAATGGTTGTTTTGTCTATCATCACCTCACCTGAAGGCGATTTGAATCCAGTCATGGGTGGAGCATCGTTGTAGGTCTGGTAACCAATCATTCCGACTCCAGCTACACTGATAACCAAGATGAACAACAGCGGTTGCCACCAGTTTTTGGTGTTCATGAAGTAGCTGATGCTCTTGGTTCCGTTGGACGAAGCGTCTTGCTTTCTGATCATTTTTGGTGCATTTTTTTAAAAAGCAGAGTGGACAACTAGCCCTGTCGGCTTTGAAATATGTGAATGGAAGTATTAAGAGTATTTTGTCTTAATTAGGGGCAAAAAAAACCTACGCACTCAGGCGCAGTCTTTCGTCGGTTACTTTTGCCCCCATTTCGGCCAGGGATGTAATCTCAAATTCGTTTTTAAGTGCGGCCTTTGCCACTTTCCAAAAATCATGAACTGGGCAAGGTTCAAATTCACCGCATCCAGGTAGCCCTAAAAGGCATTTGTCAAAAAAGTCATCCCCTTCAAGTATCTTGACGATATCAAGAAGGAAAATCTGTTCTGCCGGTTTGTTCAGGGCAATGCCGCCATTGGGGCCTCGGTATGATTCCAAGATGCCGTTTTGGGTAAGCGTCTGAAATGTTTTTGTCAAAAAATGAAAGGAGATGTCGAGTTTCTCTGATATCTCACCAATGCTCACGTAGCCTGTCCGGTCTTTTTGGGTTGCAAGGTAAACCAACGCCCTCAGTCCATAAACAGTGCCTTTTGAAAGTACTTTCAATGTGTAAATAAGATTTAAGAGTATTTAGTCGCAAAACAATGGAATATTTTTTTGTGCTGCAACTTTTTAGGTGTTTTTTTTAAATATAAAGTTAGCGTGGGCAGAATTTTCGCTTTTTCTCAAATTGATATTGACCAATATCTATTTGCTAGGGTGGTGGGAAATTTCAATGGTTGGGCCTTAAAAAATGGAATTGGGTTAATTTGATCAAAAAAAAAGCCCATCCATTTTGAAGCGGATGGGCTTTATGGTAAATCTGATTCCAGATTTATAGGTTGTCGTCAGAAGCCTCAGCAGCAGCGTCCAATGCAGCTTCGGCAGCAGCTTCAGCGAGGCGCTTGGCCAGTTCCGGATCGTCGGGAATTACCGAGAATTCGACTTTGGCATCCACATCAGGGTGGAGGTCAAGCGTAGCTACGTAATCACCGATCATCTTGATATGGTCATCCGGTAGCAGGATGTCCCTGCGGTCAACGTCAATTTCCAGTTGGTCACGCAATGCTTGCGCAATCTGTATGTTGGTGACGGAGCCAAATATTTTACCAGAGGTGCCAGTCTTGGCGGTGATGGTCAACTTTTGTCCTTTCAGCTTGGCAGCGATGGCCTTGAATATGTCCAGTTTCTTGTTCAACTTAGACGACTCTTGGCGCTTGAAACTTTCGAGGTTGTTGCGGTTGACTTTGTTGGCAACGAGGGCCAATCCCTGTGGAATCAGGAAGTTGCGGCCATAACCGTCTTTTACTTTGACGATGTCAAACTTGCGGCCAACTTTATCGAGATTTTTCAGAAGAATAATATCCATTGTTCTGCGAGTTTGCGGCGGTTGGGAATTTGTAATTGGAAATTTGTAATTGGGTGTTTATGAATTTCGTAAGCCCAATTCCTAATTCCTAATTCCTAATTTCCATTCACCAAAATGAACTATTTCAGCAAGTCGGTCAAATAAGGCAACATGGCAAGGTGACGTGCCCGCTTTACAGCGGTAGCCACCCGGCGCTGGTACTTCAGAGAGTTGCCGGTGATACGGCGAGGAAGTACTTTACCTTGGTCATTGACAAATTGCAGCAGAAAATCAGCGTCCTTGTAATCAATATATTTGATGCCGAACTTACGGAAGCGGCAATATTTCTTGCGTTGCTGGCCGATGTTCGGATTGCTTAGAAACTTAATATCGTCTCTTGATGCAGCCATGATTTTTGAATTTTTTTATTAAAAAATTTTGTGTTGAACGTCAGGCGAGGCTTATTCTTCCTCGTCTTTTGAACCAGCGGTAACGACCTTACCACCCTTCAGTTCGTCCTGCCATTTCTTGAGCTTGTCCCATTCGCCTTGAGCAGCAAGGTCAGCTTGTGCTGGCCATGTAGCAGGGTCTTGGAAGCTGAAACGGTCACCAGCAGCATTGAGCAAATCCTTGATTTGGTCTGGCGTCATGGCAGCAAGTTTCGTAAAGGAATCAATGTTGGCAGCTTTGAGCACCTCGGCGATCTTCGGGCCAATGCCTTCGATGCGCTTCAGGTTGTCTGGCTGTGGCGGTTGAGCCTTTGCAATTTTCGCTTTTGGAGCGGCAGCGGCGGGTGAGCCAGAACCAGCGTTCATGTCAGCCCCACCTTTGCTTTTCTTTTTCGTCTTGCCGATGATGCCAGCACGTTTGTCAGCGTTGTACTTAACGCCATACTTGTCCAAGGCAATAGTAAGGAAGCGCAGGAGACGTTCGTCACGGCGCATGTTGAGTTCTAGCGATGTAAGGTACTGTGCTGCTTCCGATTGGAACTCGACGCAGTAGTAGTACCCAGAGTGGCGCTTGTTGATTTCATAAGCCAACTGACGCAACCCCATCTCATCCACATGCACGATGCTCGCTCCACTTGTTTGAAGCTGATCCACATATTTCTGAGCTGTCGCCTTGATTTCATCGCCCGACAGAACTGGATCTACGATGAAAGTTACTTCGTAATTTCGCATACTGTTTTGAAGTATTTAATGATTTCGGAGCTTCCGTCCCAACTGTTGATTTTCAACGACTTGCGATAAAACCAACCTTCGTAACGGAGAGCTTTTCGAAAAGGCGGGCAAAAGTAGTTAGTTTTCTGGTAAAATGATAGACTTCGTTAAAAATAAGTTGGCAGTTAGACAGTTGGCAGTTTGCTGCCAGTGCTATGGTTTGGTCAATTACCTTTGCCCCCAATGGCTTAATGACGAATGACCAATGACGTTTCACCAATGACAAAATCCGGCAAACTCTTTCTTATCCCTTGTCCACTCGGAGATGACGCCATCGAGACCATCCCCGCTTACGCAGTGGACGTACTGCATCGCCTGACGCATCTTGTGGTCGAACGAGCGAAAACAACCCGCCATTTCATCAAAGCCACCAACCCGCCAAAACCAATTTCGGAGTACCAAATCGAGGAACTGAACGAGCACACACCCGTTGCAGAGCTGGAAAACCTGCTGCGCCCTGCACTGCAAGGCCACGACCTTGGCATACTGAGTGAGGCAGGTTGCCCCGGTGTTGCTGACCCGGGAGCGAAGCTGGTGGAACTGGCACACCGCCGTGGGGTAGAGGTTGTGCCGCTAGTAGGTCCGTCATCAATTCTGCTTGCATTGATGGCGAGTGGCATGAATGGTCAGTCATTTGTTTTTCAGGGCTATTTGTCTGCGAAGGCACTGGCCGAAGACCTCAAGCGCATTGAACAATTGGCCATCAAGCACCGCCAAACGCAGATTTTCATCGAAACGCCCTATCGGAACAAAGCCGTCATTGAGCAGGCGCTAAAGGTGCTGTCGCCTGGCACCCGATTTTGCATCGCCGTGGATTTGACCACCGCCAATCAGATGGTGCAAACGAAAACCATTGCCGAATGGCGGAAAAATCCGTTGGAACTGGGAAAGCGGCCAGCGATTTTTTTGATTGGGTGATTGTGGCCGCCCAATTTATTGGGCAGGCCGTGATAGGTTTTGCTTCCAGTTTTGCTTCAATTTTTTTCGGAAGGTGTTGGAATTGGGTTTTAACTTCGCAGGGTTCACACACACACACACACACAAACACATTGCTCGTGCAGATTTCAACACTGACAAAAACACAACTTATGTTCATCGAGCGAAACACTTTCCATCTCAAATTCGGGGCAGGCAAAGAAGCCCTGCGGCTTTGGAGCGACTACCTCCGCACTGCCTGCGAAGCCGACCCCAAACTGCAAGCCCGCCTGCTCACCGACCTGACCGGCGATGCCTACGTGCTGGTCTTAGAATTGAGCTATGAAACTTATGCCGAACTGGAACCAAGCCTTTGCCGCCTGACCCGACAGCCCGGCTGGAAGGAATTTTATGAACGGTTTATTCCGCTTTGCGAGAGGTCGGAGCGGGTTTTATTTAAGGCGGTGTTTCCGTGAGTCTCAATGCTTGAACAAATGTTAAGGGGAGCGGAACTTGCGTCAATGCCAAATCGTAAATCCCCTAATCCTCCCTCCCCCTCACATCAATCGTAATCCCACCTTCCTTCCCAAATCCCCGAATCGAATAGGCAAACGTCAGCATGACATACCGCTGGAGCGTGTTGATGCGCTGCTG
>JAHEAS010000699.1 GCA_024642645.1 Saprospirales bacterium
GTTGATAAAGGCGCATTCAATGCTGATGAAGTCATTGCGAAGACAGTGGATTCCGCTCAAAAGCCAAGCCTTGGATTGACTTCGTCAAAAACCGGAGAAGCTATAACTGCCGCTCCGATTTTGGCTGACTTCCAATCCGCAATCCGCAATCCGCAATCCGAAATGCCCGTGCTGCTTGTGGCGGAGGACAATGCAGACGTGCGCTCTTACATCGTTGACCAGTTTAGGGGCCAGTACCAAATTCTCGAAGCCGAAAACGGCAAAATCGGACTAGAAAAAGCGCTCGAAACCACGCCCGACCTCATCATCAGCGACATCATGATGCCCGAAATGGACGGCACGGAGTTTTGTAAACTGTTGAAAATCAATGAGAAAACGAGCCATATCCCCGTCGTGATGCTCACCGCCCTGGCCGAGCAGGGGGACAAATTGAAGGGGCTGGAAACTGGTGCGGATGACTACCTCGTGAAGCCGTTCGATGCCCGTGAACTGCAAGTTCGGGTGGCCAACCTCATTGCTGGAAGGCAAAAATTGCAGGAGCATTACCGCCGGAGCTTGAACGCTTTTGCCCCAAAAGAAGTGAAGTTGGAGAGCTTGGATGCGGTGTTTTTGAAAAAAGTCAGGGAGGCAGTAGAAGCCAACTTGGAGGACGAAAACTTCAGCGTGGTGGAGCTTGGCGCACAGGTGGGCATGAGCCGAAGCCAATTGCACCGCAAGCTATCGGCGCTCACGGGCTTTTCCCCCAACGAGGTCATCCGCAACATGCGCCTTGAACGGGCAAAACAATTGCTGGAACAAAAAGCGGGCAATGCCTCCGAGGTGGCGTACATGACCGGCTTCAACTCGCCCGCCTATTTTGCGAAATGTTTCAAGGATTATTTTGGGGTGACGCCGAGCGAGGTGTGATTTGAGATATGTCCAGCATTGTCATTTCCTTTGGAATTTATGCCGTAAATTGCCCACTATTATTTAATCCACAAATCAATCTCACATGAGAACATGCCTTACGCTTGTCATTGCCATTTTTGGTTTTACATCTTTATTTGCTCAATGGGAATCTACCCAAGGCCCGGTTGGAGGTTGGATAAGGGACCTCGAAAAGAACAACAATTACATGTACGCTACATCCGATAACGGGATGTATCGGTCTTCCGATGGCGGGAATAGTTGGGTGCAATTAAGTTTGGAACCAAACAGCACATACTCGTTTAGCAATATGAGTATGAATGATGCTAGTATTGTAGTTTTTGGCTATGACCAGACTGATACTTATGACCGTCATTTGTTTAAAAGTGATGACGAAGGGAATACTTGGACAAAGCTTAGTGTACCTGACACGGTTGGCTTTGCAGATGTAGCGCTTACTGATTTTGCCATTTATTTGCTTGATTCGGATGCCTTGCTAATTTCTACTGATGGCGGCCAAAGCTGGCAAAATAGCGCTGTTAACCAATTAACCGCTTATCCGGATGCCATTACTACTTTCGACCAACAGGTTTATATTGGCGGGCAAGGCAAAATATTTCGTTCTGAACCTAATGCCGACACCTGGACTACGTTTACAATACAAGGGATGACTGCCTCCGTGGTTTCTATCCATGTTTTCGATGATGCAATCTTTGTTAGGGAGTATCAGTATGGCGACCTCTTTGTATCAACAAATGATGGCCAAAGCTGGCAAAAGGCTCCGGGTATTGATTGGGGCAATTCTTGGACTAATTTTGCTTTAATTGGCAATGCTTATTATGCCAACTATGGAGGAAATATTTGGAAGTCAAACGACGGTGGCCTTAATTGGACTGAGGTGCCAAATAATGACCATATAAACTTCTACAAGTTGATTGCCTACGGCAATGAAATTATTGGGGGTGCTTTCTATAGAGGTATTATGCGCTCTTCAGATTTAGGCAATTCGTTTCATCCTTCTAACCAAGGACTCGATGCAGCAGTTGTTAATTCCCTGGCCTTAGGCAATGGCGAACTTTGGGCTGGGTGTAATTATATCGGAGCATATAATTACAACCTCAGTCTTGAAACTTGGGACACCACCATTTATTCTCCAGTTGAATATGAATTGAGTGATATTGCGTTAATTGGGGATAAGGTCTTTGCCACTACAGATTACGGGGTAGTAGTACGTTCAGATGACGGTGGGTTGAACTGGTCAGATATCTCGCCATTTGGACAAGGTGGTTTCTATGACTTTAACAGACTTACCACCGATGGAAATACACTTTATGTTTGTGGAGTTGATGTCTCTGGAATTGGTTATGCGCCGCTTTTTAAATCAATTGATTTAGGAGAAACTTGGACACAAGTTTCATTACAAATTAATGGCAATAGTTATGAGCAGCATTTGTTTGCAAAAAGCAGTAGTTACTTGTTTTATAGCAGTTACAATAATATAGTTCGATCTAACAATGGAGGTTTAACATGGGAATTTATTGGTCAAGGAATCAACTTTCCCGGCCAATTTGACCAGATTCTAGATTTGATAGTAGCCAATGATATTGTTTTTGTCATCGTTGGGAGCGATTTAGATTTTACCCACCTCTACGCTTCCTACAATAATGGCAGCCAATGGCAATTGGCCGAAGCTGGCATCACTTTTCAAAATTTCTATGGCGGGGTAAGAAACGTGGTGGGTGCTGGAAGTGCTTTGGTTGCCTCTACTTTCGGCTATTCTGATGGCATTTTCATTTCACTCGACAGTGCCCAAACTTGGCTGCCGTTCAATGAAGGATTGCCCGATTTTAACGCTTCAAAGC
>JAHEAS010000700.1 GCA_024642645.1 Saprospirales bacterium
CGCTTGCACAGCTCCTTCCAGGCATCCAGTTTGCCAGAATAAACCACTGGTTTTTGCCCGCCTTTTTCCTTCAGCATTTGAAGGCTTTTTTGGGCAAACTCATCCCGAACATCGCAAATCGCAGTGATTTTGCACTTATCAGTCCCCACAGCATTAAGCAAGCGAACATGCTCTTCGCCTCGATTGCCGAGACCGATGATGGCAACTCGCACTTGTTTTATGGCTGGCACCTTCAATCCAAAAACGGGTTTGCCAAACATGGGCATTGTTTGTGAAGCAGCTTCCACCAAGTCATTGGCATCGGCTTTGGCAAAACTGCGGTTGCTGGGAAGCCCAACTAGGGTGGCAAGTGCTGCCGCATTTTTCAGAAAACTCCGGCGTGGCTGTTTGTTCTTCATTTTGTCAGTATTTGAATATTTTTAAAACTTCTTCTCGGTCTTCGGCGTGAACCTTTACAAGGTATAACCCATTGGCAAAATCGCTCATTTCAACTTCGACAGTGGTTCGTCCGGGCAAGGTAGTTAGGTCTTTTTTTAAAACCAATTCTCCTAGCAAATTGTAAATATCGATGTCAAAAATTGATGATTTTGCCGACTCAATCACCACCTCCAACTTGTCTTGGACAGGGTTGGGGAGTGCAAAAATGCGATAAGGTAGAGTATACCCAGTGTCCACAATAATGGCCGAATAGAGTTGCGATTTTGGTATAAAATCCCTTGCCAGCTTGTCGCTGCTCCAAAGCAATTGACAGATTGCTTGGCCTTCGAGTTCATTGTACTCCAATTTGATTGGATAAATCAGGCCGCCTTTAAGGTTTGTTGAAGCCGACTGCTCTACTATGGGCGAGGTGTACCATCGGTCAATCAACAGTTCATTATCCACCCAAAGTCTAGCTCCATCTGTGTGGATGAAGAGGTGGAAGTTCAATGTTTCATCAAAAAAGGGCTGCACCCAACCCTCCCACCGAATCAGGAAACGGTCGAGGCCAAGGCCCGCTGTATCTGGACTACCATAGCCCCAGTTAAAGTTGACAGTTGAATCAATACGGGTAAAAAGATAAGGTTCTTCAAAAATGGTCCCGTTAACTCCTTTATCGTAGTAGTAGCCAGTTAGGCCATCACCACCGCCAACTTGGTTCGCTGCTTTGTAAATGGCACGAAGGTTAAGGCCATCGTCATCAACTGAGAGGAGAAGTGTAGGGCTGGTTTCTCCCGTTGCCCACTTCTCAAATAGATAAACCGAATCCAGGGTGACATGGGATTTTGGTGCGTCAATTTGGTGGAGAACGCCTGAAACGCAAACTACGGTGTCGGGGGTTTCCAGCTTATGCCCATCCACATAAATTGGGAACCCTTGTGGTGAAGTTTGAACGACCAAATTAGTTTTAATCGGCAAAATATCCCTAGCCACGCTGGCAGATAGTCCACTTTGGTCAGTTACCGTGAGATGCACCCGATACCAGACATTATCAGACACTTCGTTAGCGGCGGGTATTTGGTAAAATGCCTCCATTGTTTCCGAGACTGGGCCAAAAGCTGGGTGCGAATGTTCGATATGATGGAAATCCACTCTCCAACGGAACCTACTGGCCCCTAAAACTCCATCTTCGTCATCAGTGGCCTGACCTAGCAGGTGAAGCCACTCCCCTCCCCTGAATTGGTCACCTTCGGCAGGGCTAAGCATCTCAGGCACTGGCCTGTGGCTCAAAGTAACCCGCAACTCAGCCGCCTGACTGGTATCCATTCCCGAAGGATTGCTTACCACACACCGGATAAGGCTGCCGCTGTCGCTCAACATTGGGGTTTGGTAAAAAAGGGTATCGTTTGTGGCTCCAAGGAGGTCCACCCCATCCTTTTGCCATTGGAAACTCATGGGGGCAGCTCCTGCTGCGGCCACCCGAAAACTAGTTGTCTCCCCTACCGGAACCAACACCGGCTGGGGTTGGATGGATACGAAGGGCGCATCGCTGCCAGTGTAAAACACTCTCCAAAGCGAGCCAGTATTGGTAGCATAGTTGCTTTGGGTCCCATTTCTATCCAAGAAATAAAGCGTACCGTCAGGAGCAGTTAGCAGGTTAAGCGGAGTACGCAGGTTTTGAGCGAAAAGTTCAATGTCGCCAGTCGCTGTATCGAGGGTGTAAATTCGGTTGTTGCAGTGCTCTGCAAAAAAAACCTTCCCTTCATATTCCGCTGGAAACATAGGCGTTGACGGGTTGTAAAGTGTGACACCAACAGCTGCACAACCGAAACCGTGGTCATAGGCATAGACAGGGTCTTTGTAGTTAGCAGGTGGTGACCCCACCAATTTGCCTTCCACATCTGGCCACCCATAGTTTTTGCCTTCCTCTATCTCGTTGACTTCCTCGAATTGGTCGCTGCCCACGTCCGTGGCGAGGATACGCCCAGTGGCAGCGTCAATGGTCATGGCAAACGGGTTGCGAAAACCCATTGCCCAAATGGCCCGGTTGTTCCCGGTAGTTTCATCAAAAAAAGGATTATCACTTGGGATGCTGCCATCAGGGTTGATGCGGAGTATTTTACCCAGCGTGCTACTTTTTGATTTGGCATTGTCCTTTTCAAAACCATCGCCTGTGGCGATGTACAACTTGCCATCGTTGCCAAAGGCCAGAGCCCCTGCGTTGTGGTAAGGGCCGCTGAGTAGGTCGAGGTTGAGAAGAACGACTTCACTACCGGGAGCGGCAAAGTTGCCGTCCGCAGTGAAGCGGCTGACCCGGTTATGGCCTTCGTTTTTAACCGTATA
>JAHEAS010000701.1 GCA_024642645.1 Saprospirales bacterium
CCCCAGAGGAGTGAAAATACCAGCAATATTTTACAAAACAACCATGCTCTCCCTTCCTGATTTTGCGAAGCAAAAAATCCGCCTACTGCGAAAAATAACAAAGGGAAAACCGGAAAGAAATACCGCCCGCTGAGCGCCAATACCCGGTCGGCTCCGACGGGCATCCACTGCATGTACAGCACCAGCACTAAAGCGCCCATCACGGCAAGAGCGAGTGCCAAAAAACTGAGTCGGTGCTTGGCTTTGAGTTGCCCAAGCGCCGATGAATCAGCGGCTGAAACCCAAGTTGTCGCTAAAAAAAGCAACCCAATCATCCACCCGGGCAGGTAGTTTTTTTCCCAACCGAACTTGCCAAAATAATGCGCCACTGTGGCGGCCCCACTTTCCACATAGCTCAACACGGCTGTTTTAAAAAAGCCAATTGGATGCGACAGCACAAAAGCTAATTGCTCATGCGGCTGCACGCCTTCGTTCAGTTGCACGCCCTCCCGAAACAGCGGATTGTACTCGCCATAGGGGATGAATAGCCCCCCAGCATAATGATACCACCAGCCCAGCAAGGCTAAGTTGGCGAGGCAAAGTCCACCCGCAAACGCATAAAACCCAGCTAGGTGGCTGAATTTGCTTTTTGGCACCAACCAAACCAGCAACACGAGCGGAAAGTACACGGGTTTACCGAGGGTAATCATTGCAGAGCTGATGAAAACACCCACTTTAAGCCAGCGAGGTCTTTCGGCTATTTGCCCTTCTGTAAAAATGAGTGACAGCAGGGCGGCCAGTAGCCAAAAGCAAAGCCCGTTCGTGACTGCATCGCCAGCGAGCGAGGCGTGGAGGAACAGGCTGGACGGTAACAGCGCCAGCCAAGCCATCGGCTTTGAAAAGAACGGCATCACTTGCAAGGCCGCTAGTATCAGCACCATCCAAACAGCCAACGTGGCCAATCGACCAGCATAGAACAGCACCATCGGTCTGCATTGGAAAGCCATCAAAACCCGCATTGCGCCAGCTTGGAAAAGATAAGGAAACGGGGCGTAATAACCCACGTTTGGGAAGTCAACAAAGACGGTGTCGAGTGGATGAAGTGGTAGTTGCCACGCTGCGTGAAAATCAGCACGAGTGGCTTTCGCTTCGTAATGGTAGCGCAGCTTGGCAAAGGGCTGGTACAGTTCGGGGATGCTTTTAGGCAAATGGCCGCCAAGCCGCTGGTCAGTAGTTTTTTGCCCCATGAGGTGGCCGCTGGCCAAGTGGGCAGTGCGGTAGAAGTGCGCCGTCTCGTCGGGCGATTGAAATGGAGGTACTAGCAGGGCATAACACAGCCCGACGATGGATGCCACCATCAAAAAAAACCGGCGGACGGCGCACTTGTCCATTTTTATCAGAATTTGTGCACGAGGCTCAGTGCCACGTTGCTCGAAAAGCCAAAGCTTGCATTTACTGCAACATCTGAACCATTGAATTTTCGAAGGGCGATGGCACCGCTCGGTATTGTTTCCAAGTTGACAGCCCAGTACTCGTTGAAATCGTATTGCAGGCCAAGCACGAAACCGATGCCCGGCTGCAAGTTCCAGTTGGGGTCAATACCCTCGGTCTTTGAGATGCCAGAATTCAGGGAGAATACGGGGCCAGAATAGAAGCTCGTCCTTTCTCCCATCTGTTTGCGCTTCTCGCTGCCAATGGACAGCCCAACGTTAAAGGAAAAGCTAAATCTATCGAAATCATTGGCAAAACCAAGTCCGCCAAAAGTACCGCCGATTCGGCGGTACTTCCCGCTATCCAATTTCTTCTTGTAAATGGCTGAAAACGAATTGAAGCCGTTAAAATCAATACCGCTGAATCGAAGCCCAACTTCGTACTTGTGATTATCATCGGATTGGGCAAAAAGTGAAGTCGAGTGTAAAACAAGGGCAGTTGCCAGAAAAGCAATTGCCAAGAGGTGCTTTTTCATAAAAATGATTTAGGTGAAAAGAGAAAGGTATCGGCAATAATACGGTCGAGATATGGTAAAAGACTGGTTGTTCGCTATTTTTTAACACCGTTGCAAAAACATCAGCTATGGCCTAAAAGCAGAGGAGCCCCCCTCAGAACTATGCTGAGAGAGGCCATCCCAAAAACTGCTCTTAATCATTGCCGGAGGTAAGTCTGCGCCAGCGGCATTTATCTTTGTGATAATTTGATAGAATTTTGATTGAAACTAGGGAGTTCCAATTTTCTGTATAATCTCAAATACAGTGTCTCACTTAAATTAGAGTGGGATATCTTAGAACCGAGTACAGCGGGGTCATTGCTCCGCCAACATAGCCTGTTGGAAAGCAAAAGTAGTTATGACGCCAAAGTGAGGTCGTACCTTTTTTAGCGTAATTTTTAAAACTATTTTTTACAAATAGAAAAAATGCCTACGAGGCAGCCTAATTGGCCAAAGAAAAGGCAATGTCGGCAACTGCAGGATGGCGAAAAAATGAGATGATGCAGCAGATGAGAAACAGAACAAATGCAATGGCTTCATCGGTAATTCGTATAGGGGTGTTCTTTTTCATATTGGGTGTGGTTTACGTAATGTTAAAAAAACTTGTTCTCCCAAAATGTCTGTTCAAATGCTGCTAAATGTTGGATGAGAGCTAGGTTTTTCGAATATGCTTTAAAACTAAAAAGGTCTCAGAGCAGGAGTTAGTTCAGTCTATGTTTGTTTTTTGAAAAGAAAATACTCGTTGTTGCCTTGTGCAAAAGTAGGTGTCAACGCTTTATCAACAGGTTATCGCAAC
>JAHEAS010000702.1 GCA_024642645.1 Saprospirales bacterium
GGGTTGGACTTTCCGGAGATTTGCGAGATCCTGGGAAATCCCTGCCCATGGGCACGATGGCCGCCACCCTGACCGGTATGATTATTTATATTTTTATTGCGTACAAATTGGCAGCCTCGGCCAGTCCAACAGACCTTGCTGATACCTCCAAACTCGTCATGGCGGACATAGCCTGGCAGGGCTGGTGGCTTATCCCAATTGGTCTGGCAGCTGCGACCATCTCTTCGGCCCTGGGTTCCATCATGGTGGCACCCCGTACCTTGCAGGCCATCGCTCGTGACCAAATTTTTCCAACACCGGCTGTGAACAACTGGCTCTCGAAAGGGAAAGGCGCTGCCGATGAACCCTTCAATGCAACAGTGCTGACCGTCATTCTGGCGGGAGCGTTCATCCTCGCTGGGGCACTGGACATGGTGGCGCAGGTCATCTCGATGTTCTTCATGGTGACCTATGGCTCGCTGTGCCTCATATCGTTCCTCAACCATTTTGCTGCCGACCCCTCGTACCGACCCAAGTTCAAGTCCCGCTGGTTTATTTCGCTGTTCGGCGCTGTGGCCTGTTTCGGGCTGATGTTTTTCATGAACGGCGGCTACGCTGTGGTGGCCATCATTTCGATGGTCGGTTTGTATTTCGTCATTGCATCCTTCAACAAGGACAAAAAAAGCATTGCACTGATTTTTCAAGGTGTTATTTTTCAATTCAGCCGTCAGTTGCAGGTGTTTTTGCAAAAAGCGGACAAGGAGCAAACAAAAAGCTGGCGGCCCTCCGCCGTGGCCTTTTCCGAGCGGTCGTTCGATAGGCTGGGCGCTTTCCACCTGCTGCGATGGATTTCGCAGAAATATGGCTTTGGCACTTATATCCACCGTATCAACGGCTACCTGTCCAAGCAGACAGGGCTGGATTCCAAGGTCTGCAAAGACCGCCTCATTAGAATGGCGGAGACCACCAACAGCAATATATACGTGGACACGATGGTGACACCGTCCTTTACTTCCGGCATTGCCCAGCTCATGCAGTTGCCTGGTATTGCTGGCACGGACAATAATCTGCTCATTTTTGAATATGCAAAGAACAACCCCGATGAACTGGCAGACATCGTGGACAATTTCAAGCTGATACAGGCGCTGGAATTTGACGTACTGGTGCTCGGCGGCTCGGAGCGAGGATTTGGGCTGAAAAGGCAAATCCATATTTGGATTACCTCCGCCGACTACGACAACGCCAACCTGATGATTCTCCTTGCTTACATAATCATGGGACACAAAGAATGGCGGGAGGCTGAAATAAAGATATTGGCCATATACCCTGAAGACAGCATTGAAGAAGAGCGCACCCGCTTGCTGATGCTTATTTCGGCGGGCCAACTCCCTATTTCCGCTAATAATATCGAGTTTATACAACGCAAACCAGATGTAGGTAACCGGTCGGTTATCTCTCAAAAATCAAAAGATGCAGACCTAACTATTGTTGGGTTCCGGGAGGAGTCACTGACACACCATGGTAAGGATGTTTTTGGGAATTTGGATGATATCGGTAATGTGCTTTTCGTGAGCGCAGGGAAGCAGAAGGAGATAAAGTAGGGTATGTGATTGAGTAACTGTGATGGGCAATAAGTGATTATTTTCCTACCGTATGAGTGATTTGGATAAATGATAGTGCATCGCTTTTACGCTGGATTTGGGGAAGTTGAACCCTTGGAAATTGGCGGATAATATTCAGTTTTAGATTCAATAATAAGAAAGGGTAAAATCAAATTGAAGCGCAAAACCATTTTCAAAATAATCACCATAGCCTTTGGTCTTTTCCTTGGCTTGCTATTAGCGGAAGTGGCTTACCGAATATTCCATTTCATTAGCTATCGTGACCTAAAGGACATTGTAATTGGGAATCGGCCACCCATTGTCAGCCCGAACAAGGAACTGATACTGGGACAGGTTATCCAGGTTTCTCCTAACAGGCGTATTGTGTACGAACTGATACCTTCCTCCAGATACCGTTTCCAAAATGCCTTAGTGCAAACCAATTCGTTAGGTTTTAGAGACCGGGAATACCCATTAAATTTGACCAAAGACAAACGAAAAATAGTGGGTCTTGGCGACTCTGTCATGTTCGGTTGGGGAGTGGATGAACATGATTGTTACCTGACCGTTATGGAGGATTTCCTGAACCAGCATGACTCTGCCGTTTTTGAAGTAGTGAACACGGGCGTGCCCGGTTATAACACGGTAATGGAGGTGGAGACATTAAAGGAGAAATTCGACTTGAATGCCGTTGATATGGTCATTCTAAATTTCGTTGGAAATGACCTCGACCTCCCGAATTTTATACAAAAAAAGCCAGCGTATTTAGGGATAAAAAAGTCGTTAATTCTCCAACGGTTTGATGACAATGATGGGCTTGACAAGCACCTAAAAGCGGCACCATTTAACGAAAAATCCCGCAGCTACAGGCAGTCCATGGACAAAGTTCCCACTGAGTACCGAGATATGGTCGGTGAAGCATCATTTGTGGCAGCCATGGATACATTGAAGCATTTAAAGGATAAATATTGTTTTGAAGTACTTATACTCTCTACCGATCCCGATGCGCCAGCGCCAGACTTTGTCAGGGTTAATTGCGATAAATTCGGATTTATTTTGGTTGAAATAATGCCAAAATGGAGAGACTATACTTCAAGAAATTCTGAAGCAACATGGTCCTTGTCCAGTAATGACAAGCATCCGTCGGTGCTTGGGCATAAGATAATTGCTACTGTTTTG
>JAHEAS010000703.1 GCA_024642645.1 Saprospirales bacterium
CCCTTGCAGAACGTGCTGCAAGGGCGTTTAGCTTTGGATGAGAATCTTAAATCTTTACTACCCGTTCCACTACCCAACTTTCTCCCAATTTGACTTTAATCGAATAAACACCAGCAGGGACTGGGTTGCCGACGTTGTCCTTCCCATCCCAACGGATGGAATACAAACTTTTAGCGCCTACGGGCATTTCCAAAACCCTAATTAACCTACCGTTTGTGTCATAGATTTCTACCCGTGCCATTTCAAATATATCCACACTTGTTTCCAAATACAAGGTCGTCTCTACACTGAAAGGGTTTGGGGTGATATTCAACGAAAAAGGACTTTTGGGTTCAATCCTTTCGTCGGCCTCTACCACGCCACCGCCGCCACCTGAATTGTCCTCAAAACTCGTGAACGGACTAATGACACCGTAGCACAGGCTAATTCCTACGATGGTTTCTTCAATAGCTGCTGCTTCCGGCGAGCCTACAGGAAATGAGAAAAAGTCTTGGTAGAGGTCTTTCATGGTTTGCTTGGCCCAGAGCCGGGGCAGGAATTGCAGGTTTTGCACCGAAGAATCCGCCAACGGCACGGTATAATCGTAGGCTACGGGCTGTCCGAATGCCGTGCCGCTAAAATGGATGTTCACGTCCGTAGGCTCCTGATAGCGTCCCACCAAAATAAGTTGTTGGCCTTTGAACAAGTTTGGCAAGTTCGCAGGGTGGGTGGCGTAAACAACTGGTGGCGTGAATCCTACCTGAGGGTACAATAGAACGGGATTTTGGATGGTCAGGTAAAAATTGCTGATGGCCGTCTGCAAATCCTGGCTCTCCAGAAATTCCGAAAGCCCGTTGTTGTTGTTGGCGAGCAGGGTGAGCAGCTGGGTATTGGCGTCGCCACCGATTCCGAAGGTGAAAATGCTGAGCCCTTCTACATGGTGGGTGGTAATCAAACCTTGCACATGGTCAAGAATCCCTTGCGTAGAAGTGATGCCAGCTGTGGCCTGCCCGTCTGTGAAAAACACGATGATGTTGGCGACATTTTCATTGTTGTTTGAAAAATCGGGTATAGCCTCTGAAAAAGCGCCGGAAATATTGGTGGAACCACTTGCATTCAATCCATCTATATATGCAAGTGCGGCATTTTGGTTCGTGATATTGTACGGCACATGGTTGGGTTTAAAAGAACTTATATCACTTGAAAAACTGACCAGGTTAAAGTAGTCCCCAGCATTTAAATTATTGACTATAAAAGAAGCAGCATCCCTTGCTTGCGTCATTTTATCGCCACTCATACTGCCCGACCTATCAATGATTAGCGTAAAAACCTTCTCGATAACGGCAGTATTTTCAGATGGGTCCGGCTCAATGATAAAGGCAAAAAATCCACGACCAAATCCATCGCAGGTCACAGAAGAATCAGGCAAATAAGTGCTAAACGGAAAGAGCCCCAATTGGTCGGCGTTCAGTTGGTATTGAAGATAATAGTCAGTATTGGCTTGTTGGTTATCCGCTGTCCATTCCACGGAGGCTGAATTGCCGGTATTTTGCACTAACGCACCTCCATGACTGATTAAGTTGATGGCTTCGATGGTGCGCTGCGAGGAGAGCATGAACAGGAAATGTTGGGACAGGACAGGTTGCGATTGTAAGCCAGTGTAATCGTTGGCAAGTGAAAAAGAAACTTTGCTGAAAGCATATGGCAGCAGGTCAACATACACCAGCTCAACGGTCAGGAACGAATCGGCTTTGATGATTTGGTCAAGGTCGAAATACAATGGTGCCTTCCCAAGGTAAGCTTCCAAATCTGGGTCGGTGGAGATGCCGCCGCCACCGCCGGGCAGCGTCGTGTCTTGTGGTTGTGGGGAAAAATCGGCTTGGTACCAAATCCCCTCGTTTTGCCAACGGAGGCTGATGGCGCTGGCGGTTTCGGTCATCGGAAAAGCAAACTTGATTTTTGTGTCGGTTCCCGAGTGGTTTCTGAAAACGGAAGTGGAAGTGATAGTGCCGATTTGGTCATTGACAACGGCTTTAACATCGCTTGAAACCAATTGGAAAATAGTGCCCGTGGGTGCATCAATGATACAGACGCCATTGGCAAAAAGTTGTCCCCCACAAAAAAGCAAAATTAGTAGGTGAATAAAGTTGGTCTTTTTCATAAAAGGAAGTTTTGAAGTTTGTAAAATGGTCTCAACAATCTAACGGCAAATCAGATTTTGATTGTGGTTTTAACTGCGATTTGCTAATTATGGCAAATAATTAGAATAAATTGTTTTCTGGAAGACATTATTCAATGGCAGGAATTGAAATACCATTTTCCATCAAAATAGGCGACTTATGCCTTTGGTCCAAAACCCACTTGAAGATTTTTCAGAATGAATTTCAACCTTTTCGAAACGGAGATTTTGCTTCAATCCAGCATAAATTCCTCATTTTCACCGCTCAGAAAATGATTTTATGAAAATACCAATTTGCCTCCTTATTGCCCTGTCGCTCAAATTCATAATAGCCGCCCAAGCACCCGCCACCATTTTCCAGTCCGGTGAATCCGGCTATCGTTGCTTCCGAATCCCCGCCATTGTCCAGTCGCCAGAGGGCGTGCTCTTGGCTTTTGCCGAAGGAAGGGTAAACGACTGTGGGGACTTCGGCGACGTGGACATCGTGCTGAAGACAAGTGCGGATAGCGGTAAAACCTGGAGCCCGATGTGGGTTGTTGCCAACAACGGCAGCCTCCAATGCGGCAACCCTGCACCCGTTTTCGACCTGCTCGACCCC
>JAHEAS010000064.1 GCA_024642645.1 Saprospirales bacterium
AGCCCGCCATTGGCTTTCAGCCAGCGCAGGGTAAGCATCAGGACGTAAATCGGGAATACGGGTGGCGTGTTGAACATCGAGCCATTATCGGCATGGGTGCGATAGTCGAACATGCTGGGCAACTTGCGCCCGCTGCGTCCGAGCAAGTCTTTGCGAACGATGACGACCGTGACACCTGCCGGGCCAATATTCTTCTGCGCACCAGCGTAGATGAGGCCGAACTGCTCCACGTCGAATGGGCGGCTGAACATGTCGGAGGACATGTCGCAAACAATCGGCACAGGTGATGTTGGGAACTGCTGCAACTGTGTGCCATAAATCGTATTGTTGCTGGTAAGGTGCAGGTAGGCTGCGTCAGAAGGCACAGTAAAGTCCTTCGGAATGAAGTTGTAATTGCTGTCCTTGCTGCTGGCGAGCACTTCCGGGTTGCCGAAGAGCTTGGCTTCTTTGATGGCTTTGTTTGCCCAAACACCAGTATCCACGTACCCGGCTTTTTCGCCCTCGGCGAGCAAATTCATAGGGGCCATAGCGAATTGGGTACTGGCGCCGCCACTGAGCAGTAGCACGGCGAAGCGGTCGTCAAAGCCACCGATTTCACGAACAAGTGCTTCGGCTTCAAGTGCTACGGCATCGAAATCCTTGCCACGGTGCGAGACTTCCAGGATGGAGAGGCCACTGCCGTTGAAGTCGAGGCAGGCATGTGAAGCTTCCTCCAACACGCTTTGTGGGAGAATGGCTGGGCCTGCGCTGAAATTGTGCTTTTTGATTGTCGTTGCGACCATATCGAATATTGATTGTGCGGGATGGTTAGTAAGCGTTTTGGCGTGTTGGAACACGACTTGCCAAAACGCCAACTTGCCAAAGCGCTTTTTTTTGCGGGGGCAAAGATAGTTGGGTCTTTGGGAATGAACGGGTGAGAATTTGCACCTTTCTCATTATTTTTCAAAAAAAAAGCTTCCCAAGCCTGAGCCTGGAAAGCCTCTTGAAGGAATTTTAGGTTCCTTACTCCCGGTTACCACCGAAACGGTAACCCAGGCCAATTTTAAAATAACCAATTGTCCTGATTAGTTCTGGCACTTTATAATCCTGCTCAGAAACATTGATTTTGTCGTGGCTGTAAAGTGCCCGGCCTATGCCTGTGCCGATGTCGAACACAAAACCTTTCGGCGCAACCACTTTGAAGCCCAGTCCAAAGCCCAATCCAACCTGTGTGCGTGAAAAATTAACGGTGGTCGGCACGTCAGCATCGCCGCCGTTGTAGGTCGCTTGTATATTGCGGTTCACGAAGCGGGTGAACCCATCCACGTAAAAGCCATCGGCACCTTGTTTTGGGCTGAAATAGTATTTTCCGATAAGGCTGACAGGTACCCTTTCCCGGCTGTCCACTAAGCCCCAATAGTCACCTTTGCTGTAGGCTGCGTTGGCTTCAATGCTGAAGTTCTCTTTGATTTTAATATCCGCACCAGCGTTGATGTTTCCAAAAAGCAAGTTGACGGGGTTGGTGGTTAGGTCCACTTGGGCTTGGATTTGTGTGGCAGTTCCGAGGAAAAAAAATACTGCGAGAAAGGCAATGAATTTGGTCGTCTTCATAAAAAAGGATTTTTGATGTGAGAGAATTCAGCCAAGTTATTCAGTGTGATGCCTGAACTTTGGCTTTGTGATTTAAACGCAAAGTAGGTGAGCTAATTTCGGCAAGTCAAGCTGGCAGATTGGTTTTAACGAACTATTACAGGTTCATTAAGTGCGTTTTAATTCGGTGAGAGAGTGCGCTTTTCTACGCTATTGCGACAGCAAAAAAAATGTGTCAAAGTTAAAACCGATAACTTTGACACATTGAGAAGGAAGAAAAATGGCCTAAACACTGGTGCATATTGGCCCTTATAAGAAAGTGCTATTTCCCCCCAACTCGAAATGGCACGGTAAGGCTTAGCCAAGGAATAATAGGTACAATATCCTGTCCCCCCGAGGTTAGAAAAGTCATCCCGCCAAAATCAATGGAGATTTTTTTACCCAAGAACCTAGCGCCGCCTGAAAGGATAACAACTGATTCGTTTCCTGCACTGATATAATAGTTTTCCGTCAAAAAAGCCCATTTTGGCTTACCCCGTCGGATGTAGCTGACGGAGATGGTCGGTCGGTCGCCAAGGCCATCGCCAGTCGCATAACCCCATCCCAAACCTAGTGAGAGGTTGTTGTCTTTTGGCCCAAAGGTTGAAACGCCGTACACAATGCCGCCACCCTCGCCACCGCCACCGTCACCTAGTACGGTGAGGTAAAGGGCGCCAATGCCGATATTCACTTTGTCTTTTTTTACGGGGATTGAAATTTTTGGGGTGAACCAAATGGGAGTGTATCCCCCATCTCCGCTCCCAAGTGTAAAAAGAAAGACAGGTACCATCCCCACGCCCATGGTAAAGTTGTCTGTGATACCAAAACTTACCTGGTTCAAAAAAATCCAGGCATTTTGATAGTAGGCTTCCCCACCTGGCAGGCCATAGCCACTGGGATTGAAAAAATAGCGGGTCGTGGAATACGGGTTGTCAAACCAATATACGTTGCCTTTTATTTCCGATTTCTTCACGGGGCTTATAGATGTTACCATAGATTTTTTGATGCTGATGGTTCCAACGGTGGCCGTGTTCAGCCGAATTACTTCGTTGTCCTGTGACACGATGGTACCGATATACTCGTTGCCATCGCTGGTTTCGATGCGGACCAGCGAGGTATCGGCGGTCTCTTGCGCTTTCAGCTGTGGCAGCATGAAAAGCAGTCCGAACAAAACAAAAAGCAATTTGAAATTTTTCATTGTTCCTGATTATGTGGTTATTGATGTGTTTATTTCGGTGCTCAAATTAAGCCGGTTATTCAATTGGAAACTTTTTTTTGAAAAGCTGTCGGAACTGGTAACTGTTTCATGGAGGGCTATCATTACACAGGTTCCGAAGTTTTGCCAATTTTCCAAAGCCCAAGCCGAGTCGCAGCCTTTTTTACCCAAATGAACCAAACTACAACAAGCGCTGGGTAAATGGCCACTACGCCGTAGTTGAAAAAAATAGCTTCTGAAAACTCAAAATGGTGCATGTGCATCACGGCCCGGGTCATGCCACAGCCCAGGCATTCGAAGTTGAAAATTGCTTTTGATGGACAAATTTCGATACCAGTGTTGTCGAAAAAATCACTGGGGAGCAACCACAGCACAATCGGTTCGAGAAGCAAAAGCGCCAGCCAGATTTTGTCTTTTGTATTTTTCATTAGCTAAATGTCAAAAATTAGAAAGCGGTAAACAAAAGCTGAAAGCTTTCATTTACCGCTCTTGAAAATCGTTTTACAGTTGTTGGCAAGCTAGTGCGCCAACAAAGCGTTTTTCAAACGATTATGGATAGTACTTTTTCATCTTAGTCAGTGCGTGGATGAATCCAGGCAGCCAGCAGAGCACAGTAAGAATCAAGTTGACGATCCAGTCGTTTCCGCTCCAGTCGTCCATGACGCCCATTGCTACCCAAGCCAAGCCCAAGATTGCAAGAAGTACAAAGAGTCCCTTGGAGATGTCTGGCTCTTTTTTCATGTGCTTCTTCACGATTTTCTGGGCCACCTTGAGCTGAACAACTTGCTTGATGGTCATCCTTTTTCCCGTTGTTTCTTTGAATTTCTTCGGTGTGAGCGCAAGGAATTGGTCGAGCCCCATTTGGGACATTTCAGGTGTAAGTGCCTTTACCTCTGGCTGGTCGCCCATGGTTACTGCCCAGTTGGCAGTCATGGAAGCAGCGTTGAGGTTGATGCACAAGAGTGCGAGCGCAGCAATAGTCAGGAATCTTTTCATAATGATTAAAAAATTTAGGTTTGAATGTAGATTTTCTTAGGCCAAATTTAGTGACAAGGTTGGTAGTTCAAAGCTTTGAACCAACAAATTTTTGAAATAATGTTGGCTCCACTATATTCATTGGTATTGGTTATTCTGACAGGACGTAACGAACGCCAAGGTTGCCGTACCTGCCATAGAACCCGCTGCCATAGCCGTTGAGGAAGATGTTGGGCACCCAGTCCAGCGTGACGTTGAGTGGGATATCGGGAAGTTTGTAATCCAAGCCAAGATAACCATGAACGGAAATACTTTGCTTGGCGTCCGGATCCCCAAATGCCTTGGAGTAGTGCCAGAAGTGAATCCCAGCGCCAGCGCCAACATACCACTGAAGGCCGTCAACTCCTTCGATGGGAAAATGGAGCTGGTAAGCGCCATTGATGGATATCCAGCCGTAATTGGTGTAGCCTCTGGCAGCGCCGTAAAGTTCGATGGCACTGTTGTCGCTAATAAATGTTTTAAAAGTAGCTGCCCAAGGATACCCCGCCCGCACACCGATGGCCGACTTGTAGGTTTGAGCTTGAAGGTGGGAGGCTGCGAAAAGCCCAAGGAAAGCAATGGCCCCGACGATGATTTGTTGTTGTTTCATTCCAACGATATTTAGGTTAAAAAATAGAAACTGGTGGGTACTTATAGGTGCTTATTACAAGCTCAAAGCTAGTCGTAGATTTCTATTTTTTAAGAAAAAATACGTTCCAAAATTTTCAAGGTAATCAAATACGTCGGTTTCACACCCTCCTCACCCAAGCCGCCCGATGCCAGCGTGTGGCCAGTCAGCAGCGGATTATCTGAAGCGTAATAAGCATAGCGCAACACTACGTTTTCACTGATACTCTTTCGGATTTTCGAGGCAGCCTGAATGGCCTTCTGGTAGTGCGCCCCCTCCATTTCCAGTCCCACTGCCCGCCAAGATGAGCGCAGGAAGTACCGCAAAATGTCTTTGTTCTGCAAGCTGGTACCTAGCACGGTAATCATCGTACCTGCTTCTACTCGAAGCCCGTTTCCCTCAAAGTCAGCCTTCGTAAAATCATTTACGAATGGGTAGTTGTCCGCTGTGCCCTCGAACACATGTGCGGTTGGCACCATGATATCCCCTTTGCCGCCCTCCAGAATACCCGCTTTGCCCATGAGTGAAATGGAGGCGACTTTCAGTGGGATACGGGTCTTGGGGCTTGGGACTTGGGTCTCGGTGATGGCCTCATGCTCTATTTTCAATTCTCCATTTTCAATTTCTTGTTCTCCATTTTCAATTTCAAAAGGCTTCAACAACTCGTCCATCACCTCGTATGCTTGTTCGCCAAACGCATAGTCAATCACGAGCAGCAGCGGTTTTTCGGTGGCAACAAGCGCCGCATCCCATTTTACTTCTGGGGCAAGGCCTTCTGGCTTAACTTGTTGGGTATCAATGATTTGAACAGTAATGTTTGTGCCGCTGTGGTCATCTAGTTGGTACATGCCGTGGCGGGCGGCATATTCTTCCACCTGCTGCCGCATCTCTTGGTTTTCGTCGTGGCTCAGTTCTATTGCAAGGTTTTCCATTGCCTCTCTTGATGACTTACTACGGGTAGCCCCGAATGCGTAGAGGCAGTTCATCACGCTGTGTGGATTGGAACTGATAATATGGATGGGGCGGTCGAGCCAGCCCTTTTTATGTAAAAACTGTTTGATGTTGTTGGCCCAAATGCTGCCGAAGATATGGTGCCCGATTTTTTCCCGAAGGGCGGCCGAAAACGTTATTTCTCGGTCATTTTTATCCTGTTCTTCATCGATGGAAAGCCTGCCCATCCAGTACACGATATGGAAAAGGCTACTGATACGATTGGTCCCTTCAAACCGCTTTACCGCCGCCAGCGTCTCCTCAAACGTGCGGCCGAGCAGCCCGCTCAAATAAGTGCAGGCGACCTCCCGGTTGATGGGCTCGCCATGCTTTTCCAGTTCCACCACCTGTTCGAGGTTGAGCCAGTCCCGTTTCTTGCGGCCTTTAGGGTCGAGGGCGTTGCGGCGAACTTTTTCCGCTTCGATGTAGAGGAAAGTCAGGTGGGTGAGGATGTCGTAAATATCCGAGCGGCCATTGGTCAACTCGACGAACATCTGCTCCTCGTCAATGCGATAACAGTTGCGCCTGCGCTTCGGTGGTACGATGGGCGTGAAGCCAGACATTTCAAAGCCTTCCTTCGTAATGAGCCGGATATAGCGGCACTCTTCTATGCCTTCCGGCAACCTTTGGAATATGTAGTGCAATCCTTCCAGTTCAACCCTTTCAGGGTCACTAAGGATGCCATAAATCTCCGGTTGGAGCACCATCAGTGCCTCAATCATGGCCTCCCCGCTCACCCCCAGTGGTTTGTACCCGCCCCGGATGAACAGGTGCCGCATGGAGATGTAAAGTTGCTGAATGGCTGCCCGGGATTCCTGGGCACGGGTCCTTTCTGTCATTTTTTCAAAATTTTTGGGTTAAAATACGTTGAATTTTCGTTGGTTGGACTTTGGGTGCAATCCCAAACAAGGGTATAGGTTTGGTTCAAACATTCTCAAATAACCTCGCTAACCGATGCGCATGTTCGTCATACGCAGCCTCGAACAGTTCGGTTGCCCGCGCTGGCCCGACAATGGCTCCAGCGGTGAGCACTTTCGGCGGTTGCCCAGCTTCTGTGAGCAGCTTGGCAACTTCCGCCTTGATGGAATTGATGAGCAGTACCCCGCCCACCGTGGAGCCGGGAGAAACGGGCGTGTCTAATCCCGGTACATACACCATCGAGTCGCCAATGGGAGCGCCGGTATCCAGCACGAGGTCAGCGAAGTCAGTGAGCTTCTTACCGTCGGAGCGCTTGCTGGTGCTGGCGTTCAAGTGCGCTTGACTGACGAGCGCCACGACCTTGATGCCTTTTTGCTGAAAGCCCTCGGCCATTTCAATCGGCACCACGTTGCAGCCGCTCGACGAGACGACGAGCGCCGTGTCCACGGGTTTTAGGTCAAAATTGCGGAGGATGCGTCCGGCCAGCCCCGGCACGTTTTCGAGGAACATGGCCTGCCGCTGCCCGTTCGCCCCCACGACGGGATTGTGAAATGTCAGCGACAGCTCCACGATGGGGTTGAAGCCGGGGAAGCTGCCGTACCTCGGCCACATTTCCTCCACCATGATGCGGCTGTGCCCGCTCCCGAACACATGCACCATACGCCCGGCGAGGATGGTCCCGGTGAACCACTGCGCCGCTTGGCGGATGGCGGGTTCTTGCCGCTCGACGGCATGGAGGATTTGCTGGGATTTTTGGAGATAGTCTTGAATGACGTTCATAAAAATATTGATAATCAAATGCATTTAAAATAATTCCCAATTAATACTTTCCCATCGCAAACGCCGCCGCCCCCGTCGCCCCCGCAAACTCCCCAAACTTGGCTTGCACGATGCTTATTTGCTTGCCCCCAGGCCGCCACTCGTACAAATCCACAAAGCTTTGCAACGGCTGGAACAATGCCTCGCCCGCCTTCGTGATGCCGCCGCCCAGCACAATGACTTCCGGCGAAAGCAGGTTGGTCAGCGAGCAGATACTGACTGCCAGTTTTTGAACGGAATCCAGCCAAAGCCAGGTGCCGAAATGGTCGCCATTTTGGTAGGCTGCCACCAATTCGTAGGTATTCTGGAACCGCCCGTGCGAGCGCCGCACCACCGACTCGTTGCCGATATGTTCCTCAATGGCGCCGGGCATCCCAGTGGCGTCCCGGTGCACATCGTTGGCGCTGACGGTGGTGTGGCCCACGTGCCCGGCCAATTGGTAGTGGCCCTGGTACAGCTCTCCACCGATGAGGATGCCGCCACCGACACCCGTGCCGAGCGTGAGCAGCACGGCGTTTTTGATGTTCTTGGCTGCGCCAAAACTGGCTTCTGCCACCATCGCTGCATGGCCATCGTTAAGCACCCAGACCCGCTCACCGAAGAACGCTGACCAGTCGAAATCCTCCAGCCCGAACAGCCTGCCGGGCATGCAGGTGATAGCTGAATTGTCAGCATTGGCAAGGCCGGGGGCGGATATGCCAATGGCCAGTTTTTGTTCTCCGAACTCCTTCTTTAGTTCATGAAAGACGTCCCGCACAGCATTTTTCCAGACCCATTCATCTTCAGCTTGGTAGTGTTGCCCAGTGCTGCGGGTGGACTGGTGGAGGAAATGGCCCGTGTGGTCAATGACCACGGTTTTGATGTTGGTGCCGCCGATGTCGAGTCCGATGGAAAGGGTCATGAAATGTTGAAATTTTAAGCAAATTAGGAGTTGGAATTGGCTTTAATGACCTCTATGAGGTCACAAATACAGGTACAAACCCAACATTAATTATTTTTATAGAGCAGGCTGGAAGTCCCGATGTTATTCGGGCTTATCCACCTGAGTTTTTTTTCTTCGAAACAAGGCTCGCTGACCGGGTTCCAGTACCCAAACCATCTCATAGCGATCGGAAAACTGGTGGAAATTTTTCGTTTCACCGTAAAAAAATTCATAGTTGTCCGTTGGTTTAGGGGTTTCCAACCATATCATTTCCGGTTGCACATATTTTGCATACCTGCCATTGTTGCTTTGAATGTGAAATTTCAGGGAAAGAGAGAACATCCAATAACTGTCGAAACTGATGGGTTCGGTGCGTGCTTCCTGGATATAAAGGTTCTTGAGGTAGTCTAGTATGGCGAAGCTGTCCCGGTCGAACCACCACTCTCGGCTCTGGCTCAGGTTGAATGCCCGAATCGGCATGATAGCAGAGGCGAGCGCCATGGCCAATAAAAGTGGCCTAAAATACCGGCGGGCGGCGGTGCCCACCAGCCATTGGCCAGTGGCGTAGAACAAAATGACCAGCAGCGGATAGAAAAAAAGGCAAGAACGGGCCGGCAACCAAGCTGCATCAGTAAGCAGGGTCATGGCCAGGTTCACGGCCAAAGTGCCGGGGAGCAGTGCGCTGAGCAGCAGGATGGGCGTCCATCGGAAATGGTTGGTTACCAAACGGAAAAGAAAGATGATAGTGGCAGCTCCCAAAAATATTGACAAAAGAATGCTTGCAAGCTCAACCGTGTGGGTACCAGGCAGCCCCTTCCCGTAAAAAAAATTGCGGATGGAACTCTGCACTGTGTCTTCGAAAAAGCCCGTCACACCAAACTTTTCGAATTCCTTGTTGCCTAGCATCCGCACTACTGGCAGGTACATCACCCCAACCAACAGTAGATGGGAGGTGGAAAAGGCGAGCCACCACCGCCAGTTTTTTCTGGCATTTTGCCAGAGGAAAAGAAAAAAAACGGCGGAAAGGCAGCAATAAAAATTCAGCAGGGTGAAACTTGCTGTCACCGCTAGCCAGGCAGATACAAGCGAAAGGAGAAAGGCCTTCCCTGTTTGTTTTTCAAAAAAGCGAAAAGCATGGCAGATGGAAAAAACCATGAGCCCGATGGACATGCCATAACCCCGCCCAATAGAGAAAAACTCAGCCAGATAGGGATTCGCCAACCACAGAAACAACCCGGCCACCCGGGTTATTGGATGGCTGAAAAGCCGCCGAACCAACCACACACCAACACCCGCAAACAATACCCCAGCCAGCAAATTGCCCAACCGGGCACTAAGCAGGTTTGACCCAAAAATTCCAGTTAAGAATTTGATAGTCAATGTGTTAAGAATGTGGTTGTTGGCACTTGGCTCAGGGTAGTCATAAGTCAGGATTGCCCAAATATCCTTAGGTACGTAGTAGAGGATGCTGAACGACTCATCAATGGTGGCCGGGATGAGGAAGGCACGGAGCGTCAGGTAGGCCACGTAAGCTGTTGCCAAAAAAAACAGCGAACCCTCCGAAGGAGGCATGGGCCGGAGGACAAATTCACGGAGTTCTTTTATTCCTGTCATGCTGTGTTTTTTGGTTGTTTGTCAATTGGCTTTCCAACCTCCGTCCACCGATACCACCTGCCCAGTGATGAATCCAGCGGCATCCGAAAGCAGCAGTGAGGCCAATCCGTCCAAATCGTTGGGCTGTCCGGCACGACCACCATCAAGGCGCTGGCGCTGGCGGACATATTGCATGATTTCTTCGTTTTGAACGGCCCGCTGGGCCATGGGCGTTTCGGTCAGGCCGGGTGCAATGACGTTGGCCCGGATATTTTGCGAAGCATAAAAAGCAGCGATGCTCTTCGTAAAACCCTCGATTGAGGCTTTTGCGGCAGCGTAAGCGTGTGTGGCAAAAAATTGCGGAGCAGGTGAAAACGCCAGTGCCGAGCCCATGTTGAGCAGTGCGCCGCCAGTATTTTGTGCTAAAAACTGCCGAACGGCGGCCCGGTTGGAAAGCATGACAGCGGTGAGGTTTA
>JAHEAS010000704.1 GCA_024642645.1 Saprospirales bacterium
TCTGCCCACCAACTTAACCACCGCTATGTTGACCGGGCTTATCGGCGTATTGTTCTCGGTGGGAGGTTGGCACCATGCCTCATACGTTGCCGGTGAGGCAATAGATGCCCCTCGGACTGTGCCTAAGGCCATGTTTCTTGGCGTGCTGATAGTGACAGGTATGTACCTCCTCGTCAATGTTGCTTACATGCTGCTGCTTCCCTTGGATGCCATCGCTGGTACCCACACAGTGGCAGGGGACGCCATCGCCACCCTAGCACCTTGGGGTGGTAAAGCAGTAGCTGTGGCCATTGCGCTTTCCATTTTTGGCACCATCAGTATTTATACCATGTCGGCGCCACGAATTTACTTTGCCATGGCTGAGGACGGCATTTTTTTCAAGCAACTCGCCTGGGTGCATCCTCGATGGAAGACGCCTGTTGTAGCAATGGTTGTGCAAGTAGTTTGGGCGCTGGCTGTCCTGCTTTTCTTTCAAGGACTTTTCGATAAAATTATCACGTTTGTCACCTTTATGGACATCGCTTTTATGGGTTTGGCAGGAGCAGGCGTTTTTATTCTTCGAAAAAAGATGAGTTCTGCGCACCGTTCGGTTCGGGCATGGGGCTATCCGATAGTGCCCGCCATTTTTGTAGTCATATCAGCAGCTTTTGCTGTAAACACCTTGCTTGAGCGCCCAGCTCAAGCTGTACCGGGTCTCATCTTATTGCTTTTGGGTGTTGCCGTGTTCTTCTTGTTGAAGTTTTTACGCACTAAAAATTAACCATTTCTTAATATTCGCCTCCTCCCTCTCCTGCAACCTTATTTGATTTTGATGTCCTTGATTCTTGTTCGGTTCAAATGGGCGATTTATTCAAATTCAGAATTTTTATTCCGTCCTGACAAATTGATGTTGTCGATTCAAAACAATATTTTACATTGTTAGTCAGAACTATTTTTTCGAAGTTTGTGTTAAATTGACACTTAAATTGGTTGTGGAAAGGAATTTGTAAGTACATTTAAGTATGGATTCTAAATAAACAGAAAAGGCGTTTATTCGATTTCAACCATTTCTAATCAAAAAGACAAAATTAGTTTAGTCCAAGAGGATACATGTTTGAAGCTAGATGGTACAAAACCTTATTTTTATGAAAACCCGATTTTTGAAAACTAATTTGATTTCACTTGTCATTCTCGCTTTGCTTGCTTTCAGTTCCTGTGCATCCGCTACCATGCTGGAAGATGATTTGATAGGCTACCAACCGCACAGTGACCAAAGCCTGTTCATGGTGATGAACAACCAAGAAATGTTGGAATTGACCATTGTCACCGAGCTGGATTCTTTGCTGCAGCGCCGTAAAAATGTGGAGTATCAACCTGCTGACTTCAGTTATTTGGACCAAAGAGGTGTGCTGCATAATTTTAAAGCTACTGTGAAGCCAAGAGGGAAATTCCGCCGGATGACGTGTGATTTTCCGCCGCTCAAGCTCAAATTCTCCAAAAACGAACTGGAAGCAGCAGGACTCAACGACATGAACGAGTTAAAACTGGTAACACACTGTCTAGATGACAGAGATGTGTCGAGAGAACTTGTTTTGCGAGAATATTTGGTTTACAAACTTTACAACGAGTTGACGCCCAATAGCATACGCGTGCAGCTGGCCAAAATCACTTATATCGACAAAAATAATCCTGACTACCGCTTAACCCGATTGGGATGTGTATTGGAGGATGAGGAAGAGCTAAGCTGGCGGAGAAATGCAGAGATTGTTAAATTAATGGGCACAAAGCCAAGCGAACTCAATCCATCGCATGAAAAAATTGCTGCTGTTTTCCAATACATGATTGGGAACACCGATTGGAGTGTCGGAATGCTGAGAAACCTTGAAATGCTCAAACCGCAAGAAGGTGGGCTAATCCCTGTCCCTTACGATTTTGATTTCTCGGGTATAGTAGCTGCACCATACGCCCGGCCAAATGTGGATGTTGGACAAAGAAGGGTAGGGGAGCGGGTGTTTATGGGCAATGCAACTTCGGCACAGGAGTTATATGCTACACTTAGTTACTTCCGCACTAAAGAACAGAAGTTGATAGGCATTGTAAATGATTTTAGCCTTCTCGACTATGATTCTAGGTCTGCGATTGTGGAATACCTTGAAGGTTTCTTCTCTGAAATTGAAACGCAGGAAACTGCACAGCATGCTCTTTTCGAGAAAAACCTTGATACTAATGGCATGGTTTTACCAGTAAAAGGGAATTGATTGACTCCGGAATTTGACCAAAAAGTAGTTTTTTCATACTAATTCAATTTTTTGCAGGGCGGCTCTAGTCGCCCTTTTTTATTACAAAAGCGACGTGGCGAAAGCCACGTCGCTTTTGTAATATCATGTATTTCCCATTCGGGGACTTAAATCTTACCATTTAGCCTCCACGCCGTTTGCCTTTAACGGTGGTCGTTTTCTTTTGTGATTTCACTTGGCCTTTTGGCCCTCTTTTCGTGGTCGTTGTTGTTGATTTTTTTACCGTCCCTCTTCGGGTTTTAACCACTGTCGTGCGGGTGTGAACAGTTTTGGAGCCAGTCCGACGAGGTGCATAAACAGCATGTGCCCGGGTCGCCCGGTGCGTTGTAACCACATGGTAATGAGGCCGGTAGCTCACAACATACGGATGCCAAACATGCAAAGGGTGCGGTCTCCAAGGGCTAAACCATACCGGATAGTGCCTCCAACGATAAGGCGAAACCCAAGCCCGATACCC
>JAHEAS010000705.1 GCA_024642645.1 Saprospirales bacterium
TGGTAAATCACACCCACTGGACGATGCGGGAAAGGCTATTGTAGCGAACCTCGTGGCCATGAGCAAGAAATATCCAAAATCGGTGGTCTTCCTGACCGATTACGACATGAGGATTGGCGCCGCGCTAACTCGAGGTGCCGATGTTTGGTTGAACAACCCCGTGCGCCCGAAAGAAGCCAGCGGCACCAGTGGCATGAAGGCCAGCATGAACGGCGTACTCAACCTTAGCATCCTCGATGGTTGGTGGCCCGAAGCCTGCGACCACGGCGTGAACGGATGGCAGTTTGGCGATGCAAAGGAGTATAAAAACCCCGCCAAGCAAGACTTGCATGACATGAACGGCCTTCATTCGGTTTTGACAAATGATGTAGTCCCCACATTTTATAAGAAGAAAACAAAATGGCGTGAGATGATGCGCAATAGTGTGGTTAGTACCCACAAACAATTTGCGGTAAGAAGAATGCTGGGAGAGTACTATGAAATTTTGTACAAATAATTGAATATCAAAAGCTTATGAAAAAAAACTATTGGCTTATTGCCATCTTTCTGCTGCTGGGCGGGGCTACTGTCTGGTATTATTTGGGAGGCAATGACACATCCAAATCCAACCTCGGCTGGGACCGTCTTTTTAAAGTGGCAGAAGCCGACATCCAAAAGATTTTTATTGCAAAACGAACTGGAGAAACCACGACCATTGAACGGGACGGCAATAGCTGGAAGGTAAATGGCCAGTGGAAAGCCAGCAAAAATGCAATGGAAAACTTGCTCGAAGCGGTCACTAACCTGGAATTGCAGTCGGTGCCTCCCCCTGCGGCCATCGAGGGTGTGGTCAAAGAACTCGCTTCAAGGGGCATCAAAGTGGAGGTGTACGGCAACCGTGGAAAGCTGCTCAAAGCCTATTACATCGGTGGAGTGACTGCTGACGCCCGTGGCACTTACGCCATCATGGACGGTTCCGAACAACCAATGGTGCTGCAAATACCGCAAATGGAGGGTCAAATTCGCACACGTTACGACCTTGTTGGCGATGACTGGCGTGACCGCAACGTCTTCAGCTACCAACCCGAAGACATAGCAGCAGTGAGCGTGGAGTACCCGCAACAGCGCAACAAGTCCTTCAAGCTAAAACGCAATGGCAACGATTGGGACATCAAACCATTTTACGACAATGTACCAGCTATTACCCAACCAGTTTCCAAAGGCCGTGTTGAGGGTTTCTTGGTCGGTTTTGGCGGATTGATGGCCGAAAGTTTCTCGAACCAATACAGCCAAAAAGACAGCATTCGACAGATGATGCCGTTTTCCGTTATTTCAGTGACCGACATGAAAGGGATAGAGCGTATAGCCGCATTTTACCCAACCTATCGTCAAGATAAATACACGGGCGAACGCCGCTCTGAAGTGGTGGAACGCTATTTCGCCGACGTAAATACGGGCGATTGGCTATTGACACAGCACCGTGTTTTCGAGAAGGTTTTCTGGCCCTACGAGGCATTTTTCGAAAAGCCGGGGATGCCTGTGAAGAATTAATTGTGCCTAAAAAACAAAGGGGCCAATTGTCAAGTATCGGCAGTTGGCCCCTTTGTTTTTTACGGGAGGAATGAGAACATCCGTTTCGAATTCGATGTTGATAATGTTACATTAAATCTCCTCACAAAAATTCAACTCAACATGAAAGCAACCTACCTTATCATCATGTTCGCCCTCCTTCAATTTCCCTGCTCTATATTTTCTCAAAACTTCATTTCCCATGGCATCGGCGGTGGAGGCGCCCTGTTCAGCCCCAGCATCAACCCCAACAACGGACTTGAAAACTACCTCGCCAGTGACCTCGGCGGTTTGTACCATGCCAATGGCTCCAACTACGATGTGGTACATTTCACAGAAGCCGTCACTGGTCAGTTTGGTAAGGTTTGTTTCACGCAAGACAATAGCCTTCGATACTCACTACTTTACGACGAAACTACCTACACCACTCGGCCAGGCAGAAGTACAGATGGTGGCAATCAATGGTCATTCTTGCCCGGAGATACTGACCCATCGGAAGATAAACTGTTCATTTTTTGTGATTACCTAAATCCAAGCCGTGTGATTTGGACAGATTACAACCACCTTTTCCTTTCCAATGATGGTGGCCAAACGGCTTCGTTGAAATGGACAGCAGCCAATTCAGGCACGGGAATCCTGCTTTCCGGGGCATTTTTTGAGGGTGAAAATATCTGGCTAGGCACCAACGAGGGTGTACTTTTCTCGAGCAATGGTGGGACTAGTTTTGCTTTGGCAAATTATTCAGGCATCCCTTCTGGCGAGGTCATCATAGGCTTTGGTGGTGGAAAGTCGGGCGGATTGACCCGATTCTTCGCCCTCACCGGAGACCCCGGCAATGTCTGGGCAAGCAGCATGGGCTTCAACTATTGGGAAACTATACGTGGCGTTTATACCATGGAGAACACCAGTGGGATGTGGGTGCCAAAAATGAACGGCATTGACATCTCTCAGGATTTTGCGGTGTTTTTGGCCATGGCCGACAACGACCCCAACACTTGCTATCTGGCTGGCAGTACCCCCAATGAGACTGCGATTATTTTAAAAACAACCAACGGAGGCGACTCGTGGCAGCATGTTTTTTTAACCCAAAACAACCAAAACATATTCACGGGTTATTCCGGTTTTGGTGGCGACTTTGGCTGGTCTTGGGGTGGTAATGCGCTCGGATTCACTGTCAATCCCCAC
>JAHEAS010000706.1 GCA_024642645.1 Saprospirales bacterium
TACTTATACTTGCCATTTTCAAGAAATTGAGCAGTACCCTGCCCTGCCTTTATCACGTTACGGGGGTTCCAAGTGAACTTGTACCGCCATGGATTTTCCTGCAAATTTTCGAGTGCCACCAAGCCGCCTACGTTGGAACTAAAGGAAGTAATCTTACCACCCATCGCCTTGATTTCGTCTATTTTCTGCATCGCCGACATGTGATCAATCCCAGGGTCAAGGCCTATTTCGCCCATGAACATCCTATCTATTTTTTTGAACTCATCACCTAATTCCTGGATTTCTTTGGGGACATAGGAGGCAGTGATGAGGTGCTTTTTCAACTTGATACAATCATGTGCAACTTCTATGTGCATAAATGGAGGAAGCAAGGATATGACGACATCAGCCTTTGATACCAGCGCCTGCCGTGCTTCAACGTTAGAAGCATCAAGCTTTTCAGCCCTGCCATGGGTGTGGTTGCCCACTTTTTTTGTAGCAGATACTAGGTCGGAGTCGGCTACCACGACTGACCAGGCGTGTTCTTTGGCACTCGTTAAAATGTATTGAATGCATGCATTGGCTGAACGGCCAGCTCCTAAAATTAAGATATTATTCATTGATTAAAGCATGTATTGAGTAAAAGGCCGCAAGGTAAGCATTCGCCAAAAAACGGGGGTAGCAGAAAAAGTGGTCGATTAAACCGGTTTGGAGCAATTCAACTTTTACACGTAAGTTTGGCCGTTTTACATCGCTTTTATGGAAAAACTGTCAATTAAAACTGAATTTACCAGCTACGACACTTTGGAAGAATTGCCCGAAAGTGAACGTGAAATACTTTTGCTGGCAAAAAAATCGCTGGAAAATTCGTACTCACCCTACTCCAATTTCAAAGTGGGAGCGGCAGTTTTGCTGAGCAATGGGCAATTGATTGGCGGCAGCAACTACGAAAATGCAAGTTACCCGCTTTGCATTTGCGCTGAACAAACGGTGCTGACAACTGCCGCCAACTTGCACCCTGGTGTTGCACCCTTGGCCCTCGCCATTGCTATTCGAAACCCGAGACAAGTCATTAGTCGCCCAGGGCTTCCCTGTGGTGCATGCAGGCAGGTGATTTGTGAAACGGAGATGAAGTATAAACAGCCGATGCATGTAATTTTGCAAGGTGAAACCGGGCCAATTTTCGTTTTTGAAAAAGGCATCGACTTGCTTCCATTGGCATTTGACCAAACCTTTTTGTAAATATCTTGGAGCTATGAGTTGAAATAAATTTTGCCATAAACTCATAGTCCATAACTCATAACTCCGCCACGTGTACAAATTCCTACTCAAGCCCATCCTGTTCCTTTTTCAACCTGAAAAAGCGCACCACCTCACTTTGCTTTTTTTGAAAATCAACTTGGCCATTCCTGTGGTGGGCTGGTTATTCAGGCGCAGTTTCTCCATAACTGACCCTCGGCTTGAGCGGCAGGTTTTTGGGCTAAGATTTCCAAACCCAGTCGGTTTGGCAGCTGGGTTCGACAAAGACGGTAAGCATTTCGAAGCCATGTCTGCGCTAGGCTTTGGGTTCATTGAAATTGGGACGGTTACACCATTGGGGCAGCCCGGCAACCCAACACCACGTCTCTTCCGGCTACCAGATGATGAAGCACTAATCAATCGAATGGGCTTCAACAACGAGGGGGTAGATGCTTTGGTGAAACAACTCAAAAAACGTAAACCTGGGAAGCTCATCATAGGTGGAAACATCGGAAAAAACAAGGCGACCTCGAACGAAAATGCTGACCGTGACTATTCCATCTGTTTCGAAGCGCTATTTCCCTATGTGGATTATTTTGTGGTGAATGTTAGCTCACCAAACACACCGAACCTGCGAGATCTGCAGGAAAAAGAACCGCTGAAAGCGCTGCTTACCCACCTTCAGCACTTAAACCAGCAGAAGCCAAACCCCAAGCCGTTGTTGCTAAAGATAGCACCCGACCTTACAGGTGGTCAACTTGACGACATCCTTGAAATTGCAGAAGCCACCAAACTAGACGGGGTAATAGCTACAAATACGACCATTTCTCGGACAGGTTTAAATACCAGCGAATTGATTGTAAATGAAATAGGCGCCGGTGGCCTGAGTGGCAAACCAGTTGCAGCTCGTTCCACGGAAGTAATTCGCTATCTGAATGAAAAATCGGGTGGCAAATTGACTATCATAGGCGTGGGCGGTATTGCTTCGGCAGCAGATGCGATTGATAAAATCGAAGCGGGAGCTGCATTGGTGCAGGTTTACAGTGGCCTAGTTTACGAAGGGCCAAGCCTGGTTAAGCGAATAAATCAAGGTATTTTGGATCGGTTAAAGTGAGCCAGGGTTCAAGCAATTTCCTATAAAAACGAATTAAATAAAAACCTGTTGGCATCCTATTTGAAAAGTAATAGTCTCAAGCCAGTATTTTATCTCCTTACTCATTAAGATTTGAATTATTAAAATTGCCTAGGGACCAGGCTACTATTACTGTATTACCTTTTATCAAAAAACAAAACACATGAATAAACAAGAGACTATTTGGAAGGATGTGAGATTATGGCTGGTATTAATTAGTGCAGTCATTTTTATCACAATGATTTTTAGAGGGTATCCAATTGGGTGAAAACGCAAAAAGAATCAGCAAGACTTAATCCAATTCCTTATAAATTTCAATCAAAAAGAAAAGCCACTGGTAGAACACCGGTGGCTTTTCTTTTTGATAAAAAAACTGGCTTAC
>JAHEAS010000065.1 GCA_024642645.1 Saprospirales bacterium
ATCGGGACGTGAACCATCGAATGGGCCAGGTAAAGAAAGAAAGGCCGGGCTTTATTCTGAGCGATAAATTGCATTGCTTTTTCGGTGTAAATGGCAGTCAGACCAGACTGGTCGTCCAGTGTTTTTAGTGTTCGGATGGTCGAGTTGCCCTCGATGAGCGGCAATGGCGGGTACTTCCCTCGGTAGGTACTGCTATCAAGCGGCGTGCCGTCGTAGTTCACCGGCCACATGTCATTGGAGTAGGGCAGGCCGAGGTATTCATCGAAGCCGTTCTGCAACGGAAGATAGGGCTGGCGGCTGCCGAGGTGCCATTTTCCGAAAATGGCCGTGCGGTAATTTTGGGCCTTCAGTAGCTCCGCAATGGTCTCCTCGTTTGGGTTCAGGGCAGCTTTGCTTTCATGGTTGAAGGCCCCGCTGATGCCGATGCGATTGGGGTAGCAGCCAGTGAGTAAGGCAGCACGGGAGGCGCTGCACACCGCTTGCGCAGCGTAAAAATTAGTGAAACGCATGCCCTCCGCTGCCAACCGATTAATGTTAGGTGTGTGGTACGGGTAGCCGCCGTAGCATTCGATGTCGCCGTAGCCGAGGTCGTCCATGAAGATGAGTACGACGTTTGGCGGTGTATCTGCTGGTTTTGAAAACTTAAAAGCCGCCAGAAAAATCAGCGATAATAAGATGGATAAGGTAAAAATCGTTTTTTTCATTTCAATCAAACTTTGGATTTACAAACTCCCATTCCCGGATATGAGATGGCTGGTGCTCCCGCTGTAAAATAGCCTCGAACTGCTGCGCTAACTCCGGGTGCTTTGCCGCCAAATCGGTCGTTTCTGCGGCGTCCGTCACAAGGTCGAAGATTTCCCAGGGTGCATTTTTATCCTTTTTCATCCCGCTTTTAACGCCCTTCCATCGGCCCATTCGAATGGCCACTTGCCCACCTTTTTCTGGGTATTCAAAAAACAAGAAATCATGTTTCGTTTGCGCAACACCGTTACCCAGCATCGTCGGCAGCATCGAGATGCCATCGTTTGGCGGAGCTTCCAATTGCAGCAAATCAGTCAGCGTAGCCAACAGGTCGAACTGTGCGGACGGGAGGTCGGAAGTCTTCCCCGGCGGCACTTTCCCCGGCCATCTAGCCATAAAAGGCACCCGGATGCCACCTTCCCAGAGGTCCATTTTTCGGCCACGCAAACCACCTACGCTATTGAAGAATTCGGTGTCCACGCCGCCCACATCGAAGGTGGCGCCGTTGTCGCTGGAAAACATGATGAGGGTGTTTTCATCCAACCCTAACTGCTTGATGGTCAGCATAATTTGCCCCACAATCGAGTCGAGATAGGTTATCATGGCAGCGTAAGTGGCCCTTGGCTGGAGGGTCGGGCAGTAGCTCCGTTGGCCGAGGTAGGGCGTTTCCTCCCACTGGCCTTGGTAGGCCGCCATGGCATGTTCAGGCACTTGCAACGATACGTGTGGGGCGGTCAGCGGCAGGTACAGAAAGAAAGGCTGCGACTTGTTTTTTTGGATAAAACCGAGCGCCTTTTCCCCCATTTTGTCCATCGAATACTCATTGCCGATGAATTTTTTGAACATCACCGGGTCGGTTTCCCCTTCGGCAAATCTTTGATGAACCATCAGTGGAGGGTTGGTCAGCGTGTCCCAGTGGCCGTTCTCCCAGAGGTGGGTCGGGTAAAAATTGTGCGCCTGTTTTTGGTCTAGACAGCCGTAGTAGTAGTCAAAGCCCTGCTGCTTGGGGTCGCCGGAAGTGCCAGCCATGCCGAGGCCCCATTTGCCGATGCAGCCGGTGGAGTAGCCTGCTTTTTGGAGCATTTTGGGCAGGGTGGGGATGCCTTCTGGTAGGGGCATTTGGCCGCCTTCGGTTTCGTCAGTGTAGCCGCCGAGTTCGTAATTGCCACGGATGTAGGAGTGCCCCGAGTGTTTGCCCGTGAGCAACATGCAACGGGCTGGTGCGCAGACGGGCGCACTTGCGTAGTGCTGCGTGAACTTAATCCCCTCGGCTGCGAGCTTGTCCAGGTTGGGAGTGCGGATTTTCTCCTGGCCGTAGCACCCCAACTCTCCGTACCCGAGGTCGTCGGCGTAGATGTAAATGATGTTAGGCTTTTGCTGCGCAAAAATGGACGTTGTCAGCAAGAGGTGAAACAGCAGGAGTTTTTGCCACATAATATTTTTGTTTTTCTGAAAAAAAACGGTGTGAAGCCGTGGCACGAAGTAAACGAATTGTGCCAGTTCTTTTAGTAAAGAAGCCGATTTTTCAATCCTTTTGCAAAGCAAAAAGAAAAAGCGGCAGCTGCCCCGCCATGGGACAACTGCCGCTCGAATGCAAACCTGCTTTTCGGCAGCTTGCTTAGTTCTTACTAATCACCAGCTTCTGTTCGTGGCGCTCGTTGCCCACTTTTACGCTGACGATGTAAAGGCCATTGCCTAAGTCCTTTAGGTCAATGCGCTCGTTGAGGTAACGCACTTTTCCGTACTCGTTGCGGAGCACCCGCTGACCGAGATTGTTGTAAATTTCCAAAGTAACCGCTTGGTCATCAGCTAGTTCTGCCAATTTGAAAGTCACCTCCCTGCCAGCAGGGTTGGGTGCTAGGCTGAACTCGATTGTTGCACCAAGGTTAGGTTTGCCAGTTGGCAACGCCTTGTCGGTAACTTCGATGCCAGATGCGCCTGGATTCGGGTTGCAGTTCGGCTGAGATGGCTGTCCGCCCCAGTTGCCGTTGACGGTTTCCAGTGCATTGTACAATGCCGTGGCATAAACCCCAGACTGTCCGATTGACAGGTTGAAGTTGCCACCGAGGTATTTGTTTACCAAGTCAATCAAGCCACCCAAAGTATAGGGGTAGAGGTGCTCGACGCCTTGCTGGTCAAATATGTGTAACATGCACGGGCCATTGACGCAAGTCACGATGTTCGGGTCAATTTGCATGCAACCCAAACCTTGGCTACGGATGCCCTGCATCGTCAAGCCGTTGAACTCAACGTTGTAACGCATATTCATCATGAAAGCAATGGCGTTTGTGGCCAAGCTGTTCTTCAAGCCCATGCCACCGGCGCCAGTAGGGTTGCAGCCTGTGCAGTTTGTCTGGTTGCAACCAGACAGTTGGCCAGGACCACCAATGCCTGGAAGGAGGTTGGCGAGGCACTGTGCATCGGTCAGTGTGAGCGAGTTAGTGCCACCACCAACAGTGAGTGGGCCGTAGTTGTTGAGCAGCGTTTGGATAACCTGAAGGTTAATGCCACTATCGTATGGGTCTTCGCTTTGCATACCCCAAGCCGTCTGCGAGAAAGTATTGAGTGGCTGGCATGCACCAGCGTAGGTCACGGAGCAAAGCTCAGGGAACTCGTTGCCGCACTGGTCGGCTATGCGGAAGTAGAAGGTACGTCCAAACGTGTAATTGCCATCCCCATCTGGGTCTTCGCAATTCCAGAGAGCAGACCAACTATCAAGTGTCACCACGAGGTCTTTACCACTGCAAAGGTCGTAGAAGCCTCCAGCTGCCAACAATTCCTTCACTTTTTGGGTGAAGTCGTAAGTTTCTGGACAAGGTACCTCATCAATGCAGTTCAGGTTGGTCACATCTACAGATGGGCCGCTAACCGTACCGCTACCACCACCTGGGCAAATGCCAACCGGTGGTTGGTCGTCGTTGATGTAGTAAATGAAGCTCCATGGGTGGCTGTGACCACCGCAGTCCTTGTAAACATAAGTGTAGGTACGAATACCGCTGCAGCCAGATGAGTTGATTTCCTCATAAACAACTGGGCCTGTTGCCACGATTTCTTGACCACAATTGTCATAGATAGTTGGTGGAATAGGTGGCTGTGCATAATCGAGACAACCTACATAATCCGTTACATCTGGGTAAACATAGAAGTCGGCAGTGTACAGGAAGTTGAAGGTTTTGCTCCAAGTATGTGTTTTGCCGGTGCAGTCATTGTAAGTCCATGTATAAGTGCGGATGCCTTCGCAGCCACCATCTCCTGGCTGGCTGGTGATAACCGGACCAATTGCGTTCAGCAGTTTGCCACAGTTGTCGTAAACAACAGGTGGTACTGGCTGAGATACATTTAGAGGGCATTCAACATTAACAGATTCGCTTGGTGGAACACTAAAATCAAGGTACTTGACATTGTAGATGTAATTCCACTGGTGCGAGTGACCAGCACAATCGGTGAAGGTGAATGTATAAACTCGCTGTCCTTCACAGCCAACTTTTGGTGACACGTTCGTCAAAACAGGTGTCAGCACTTCACCGCAGTTGCTTGTTACAACTGGGGGAATTGGCGTGACGTCCGTTTGGTCAGGGCAAGCAACTGTGCTGCCACCGCTGGCAGGAACGGCAAAGTCTAAACGTACCACTGTGTACACGAAGCTCCACTGCGCACTGTTGCCTTCGCAATCAGTGTAGGTCCAAGTATAAGTCCTTGTGCCTTCACAAGTCAGTGGGTTAGGATTGTTGGTAACAACCGGACCGGTTGGTGTCAAAATTTCACCACAATTGCTCAGCACCTGTGGAGGCGTTGGCTGGCTTGCGCTTGCTGGGCAGGACACTGTAGCTGCGCCGTTTGCGGGTACAGTAAATGGATTGCGCTCAACCGTGTAAGTGTAACTCCATGGATGGGTATTACCCTCACAATCGGTATAAGTCCAAGTATAAGTCTTAGTTCCTTCACAAGTAAGCGGGTTCGGGTTGTTGGTGATAACCGGGCCAGTTGGCGTGATGGGTTCACCGCAATCGCTCATCACCGATGGTGGTGTGGGTACCACGTTTGCTTGGGCAGGGCAAGCTACCTGTGAAGCACCATTTGCCGGAACGGTGAAGTCGTTGCGCTCGATGGTGTACACAAAGCTCCAAGGGTGGGTGTTGCCTTCGCAATCCGTGTACGTCCACTGGTACGTCTTCGTCCCCTCACATGTTAGCGGGTTCGGATTGAAAACGATGGCCGGGCCAGTTGGTGTCAACACTTCACCGCAGTCGCTCATCACAACTGGCGGTGTTGGTTGTGTGGCCAATGCAGGACATGCCACTTGCGCCGCTCCGTTTGCTGGAACGGTAAAGTCGTTCCGCTCCACCGTATAGACAAAGCTCCATGTCTGGGTGCTTACGACAGTAGAATAGGTCCAAGTATAAGTCCTAGTACCTTCACAAGTGATTGGGTTCGGATTGTTAACAACAGTAGGGCCAGTTGGGATTACCGGCTGGTTACAATTGTCCAAAACAGCAGGCGGTATAGGCTGAGTAGCCAAAGTAGGACAAGCCACTTGCGCAGCACCGTTAGCTGGCACTTGGAAGATGCCACATGCAGGGCAGTAAGCAGTCTGGTACTCAAAAGCACCCAAGTCAATTAAGGCTCCACCGGCAATTGCGTCGAACTTGCGGTTCAGTGCGTCACGATCCAATAGGGTCGTGTTGGCTGCATCAATACCAGCATCTATGGCTGGTGAGCAAGCCTGCAAGCGCAGGTTACCTGCCGTGGTAGGTGCAGTATTTGGATCTGTTTGGAGAATGAACAGCGGGTCTATGTTCTGGACGTTTGTGCAGGTGAAAAAACTTGGACAGCCTCCTTGAACGATGCTATTGTCCAAAGTGTGCGAACTGCCATCTTGGTCAACACCGACGTTGGTATTGTTGCCCCAAATGATGCTGTTCTTAACCGTAACGGCAGAACTATCGGCGTACAGCCCCCCGGCAACGACCGTAGCCTTGTTTCCAGAGAAACTGCAATTGGTGACCAATGAAGTGGTAAAACGGTTATTGTTGAAGCTCAAGCCACCTCCTTCACTGGCCACATTGCCAGAGAAGACGCTGTTTGTGACACTTGGCGAAGCTGAGTAACTGCTCATGCCACCACCATCAAATGCGGTATTTGCCCTGAAACTGCAGTTAGTCACAGCAGGGGAAGAGCCTAGGTAGTTGAACATACCTCCACCAAATGAGTTGGCGTTGTTTGAATCGAAAGTGCAATACCTTACCATTGGGCTTCCGGCATTGTTGTACATACCTCCACCGCATCTTTCAGGATTGGTAAAGGAAGTATTCGTAAGGTTGGCATTCCCTCCTGAAACGGTAAATCCGTCCAAGATAGCCGTATTGTTGGTGCCAGAACCCTTTACTACATTATAGCTATTGTCTGCATTTCCACCAGCCCCAATGTCTCCGCTGAGAATAGATTCGTTGGTGATAAAATTCCGAAGGCTCATGTTGTAGCCGGGAGCTTCTGTACCCGCAAGGCCACCATAAATAGCGACGTTGTTTTTCATCAAAAATGAAATGGTACGGTCGGTGCCGGTAGTAGGCTTGTAGGTGCCTTTGGCTACCCAAATCTCAGTGATGCCGGGACAAGTGCTAGAAAGTGCGCTTTGCAGGCTGGTAAAGGCATTGGCCCAAGAGGAGCCGTCGTTTGTACCAGCTGCATTGGCTTTGACGTAGAGGATATTGCCTGTAGGGCAGCAGCCTTCGTCAATGAGGTTGTCGCAGTCATCGTCAATGCCGTTGCCGCAAATTTCCATGGCGCCAGGGTTGACAGCACCATTGTTGTCGTTGCAATCTGTGTTGTTGCTGACATAGCCTGTCCCGCAGGTTGAGCAAAAAGTCTGCGTTACAGCTGGGTTACCGTAGGTGTCGCCATCCATGTCACGGTAACAGGTAATTTGGTTAGGGGCGTAGCAGATTTCAAGTCCCCAAGCATTCAGCGAGCCGCCATCTTGGTTGACGACATCAGCAACTGTCAGTGTCCAAATGCCAGCAAGGTTTTTACCGTTAAATGCGGAAAGTGCTGCAAATGGTTGGTAGGTGCCGTTGTTAGTTGGAGGGCAAGGGAAGTTAGGGCTTGCCGCTGCATCATCAAAGTTGATGAGGATATTGTCCTCCGAATCGCAAGGTCGGTTCATCAGCCTGACCGTGGTGCCATCTGGTGAGGTCAAATCTATCACAAGGTCATCAATCCAAGTGTGGGTGATATTCAGGTTTTTGACATTCAAATCTGAAATAGTACCCCCACAACCTGTAATGGTCAACGTGGAAGTGACAGTGCCCACCGTGGTAGGAATTGTCTTTGGCACATCTGTACTCACGTAGGTGTTGCAGACGATATTAGCTGTTGTGAAGGAAAAAGGAGCAGAATAGTTGCCAGTTCCACAGGTATTCACGCCTCTTGCCCTCCAGTAGTAAGTGGTCAAGTTGGCGAGGCCAACTGTCTGGTAGCTAGGCGTTGTTAAACCAGTTGGGTTAGCTATGATATTGGTGAACGCAACATCAGTTGCTACTTGGGCGTCGTAAGTTGCTGCATTGGGGTTAGCATTCCAAGTCAGCACAGGATTCACTTGATTGGTGGCCATGTTTGCTGGTGCAATCAAGGTCGGTGCTACAGGGTTTCCGTTGAACACTTTGAGCGTTACATTGACACTCACAGAAATAGGTCCATTTACACCAGTAACAGTAATGACATAGGTGCCAGGTGCGGCAGCAGCCGTATTGCCGATGGTCATATTGCTGGTACCTCCGTTAGCAGGAATAGGGTTTGCCGAAAAGGAGACAGTCGTTCCTGCTGGGTTTCCAGTGGCACTCAAAGTGAGTGCGTCACCCGTTGCATTGGTCAAAGCATAAATCGCTGTGGCTGGTGCGCAAACTGCAATTGATGAAGGGGCAGCATTTATAATGCAAGAGGGTGGCATGTCAAATGCTTCAGTGCCGTCTGTTTTACTTCCGGAACTGCCTTGGTTGGCACTGAATCCCAAGCCACGGCGAGCAAATACTTCCCAAATCCGGCAGCGGTTAGCGCCACCATAAAGTGCCAGATCGGCAGCGAGGATGGCATTCCTGCCATCTACGAATCCAGGGCTACAAGGCTGGATGGCCATTCCCTCGTTCACGAGGTTCATGGAAATATCAAAACCTGCACCTTGGCCGTGGTCATTTATCATTGCCCAAGTCAGGTCCCAAATCATGGTACACCAAGCATAGCCGACACCGTGCGGTGCGACAAGTGTCTTGATGTCATCATAAGTAGTTGGATTGATGGCCATGTTAGTTGAGTACGGTGTAGGACGGATGCCGGGGCCGTTGGCTGGCTGACCGAACAAGTAGGTGCCGATGCCCCTTGAATCTGTGCCCATATCGCCGGGCTCCAAGGTCATCATCAAAGCATACCAGTCGCTCCAACCTTCGCCCATTTGCTCTGTGTTGCCGAGACATCCAGTATTGTTCGGGCCACCTGTGAAACGATTGGATATACCATGTGCATACTCGTGGGCAATAACGCCGTTGTCCAAGTCGCCATCCACATCAGGGTTGGGGTTGGTACCAATGTACATCTGCATCCGCGGCCTTGAACCGTCGGCAGGTGTAGCGAAATTTGCGTTGTTGGTGCCGCTGCCATCTTGGGCTTCTGCCTGCACGTAGTCATTCCCGGCGCCACCATTGCCATAGTTATTTTGTTGAAAATTGCCGGCAGCTTCGTCAAAACCGTAGGCATAGGCAAAGTCGTGAATCCTGTTGTTCCAATAAAAAAGGTTGGTGACTGCCGCTGGCCGGTATGCGCTTGGGGCTTGGGTCAAATCAATAGGAAAGTCGAATATCAAGTTAGAACCTCCATCTGGACTTGAGCCGGGATCTGGTGCGTTGTTGGCATCGGTATCAGTGTAAGCATGGACGTTGTTGCCCTGTGTGGTTGTGAACTCAGCACCGGGGCTGCCATTTGTATCATGCCATCCGAATGGAGAGGCACCAGTTGCAGGATCGGCAACCAAGACCCTTCCATCAGCGGGAGGTGCAGGTATGGTATGGTTGGGGCTTTCAACGGGTTGTGGGTAAACCCGGTACTCGTTGCCCACTATCAAGCTGAAAGGACGTTCTTCAGGTTGGTTTTTGTTCGAAAAATCCAAGCCGAGGTCAAAATAAGTCTGATGTGGTGATGCTGGTGTATGTTCGTGGTGGCAGGCTTCAGCTGATGGGCCGAAATCACAGGAGACCACATAGTTGTTCTTGTCCAACAGTTCGCCAGTCTCGGCATCCATCCTTGCCAGCCACCAGTTTTGGTGGTCAGCAGTGTAGATTTCTATTTGCCAGGCAAGGCGCACTTGCTGTTTGTGGTTTTCAACGGGTTGATAAACGAGCTGAATTTTTATGTCTTCAGCAGCTATCGTTCCCTTGTCGAAAATGGTTTCACGCAGTGGACCGTTGTCAGCCGATTTTTGAATCAGCAGCCCTTTGTTATTGATACCTAGCGCTTTGATGGCAGCATTTAATGCTTGCTCCTGTGTGAGTTTTGGCACAGTGGAACTTTGTCTTTTCGACGCATCGATAGGTGCGAACCGGCTGTTGAATGTCAGCAGTTCGTCGCCCTTCGTAAGGTGAGCGCCGAGGATAGCACCGTGTACGGGAATATCTCCGATGTACTGCTGGAAATAGACATGGGTGACCCCACTTTTCTTGCTGAAGGTTTCAGAAGAAACTTTCATGGTGGTGAGGTCCTCGTCAGCAGGGCGTTGGTCCGCTGATTTGGATTGCAATAATTGCTTCGCAAGGTCAGCTTTGGAAAGTGTCTGAGCACCCAAAGGCAAAACCATACAAAACATCAAGAAAGCAAAAACGTGCCTCTTAATGATGGATAGTGATTTTGAATCCATAAATGGTAAGTTTGAATAGGTAAAAGAATTAGTTAGTTTCGTTTAGAAAGGCATTTTTGGAAAAACGCCCCTATCAATACCTCGTACGGGAGGAACTGGGTATTTTTATTTAACTCGATTCTTGGAGGGATGGAAAATTGTGTAGTGTGTTGTGTATCAAGTGTTTCAAGGATGAAACCTTATGCTCTTCATCTTTAGCTTAATTTTCCTGCACAAGGTACAACAACTGTGCTAATTGCCAATCCTCTCCATTAAATAAAAGTGATATTTTTTAATGCAAATTAATGGTTTGTCAGTTGGTAACTACTTAACATGCTACGCACCTAACCATTAGGTGGTGTGAAATTTATAGTGTCACAGGCTATAATTGCCGGATTTTTTGAGCTGCTTGCATTGCGATTCACAATAGAATTGACTGTTGCTTTGTTCATGGATAGCCAGTGAT
>JAHEAS010000707.1 GCA_024642645.1 Saprospirales bacterium
TTGGGCACGGCCAAGGGCCATCTATTTTGCCTGCACCAAAGCCGATGCAGCGGCCATTGATTTCGATGACCAGTTTATTTATGAGGAGATGAAACTGCCGTTTGCGGAGCGAAAAATACCTGCCATTCCGCTGCTGCGGGATGAGGGGTTGAAGGCTTTTGAGGAGTGGCGGGGGATGGCGGACAAGTTTGTCTATTAATCCGTCTTTTCCTTCATCCGGTTCTGCAAATTCTGAACAATATGAAACTCGCTTAAGAACACTGCAGCGATGACCCGAAGTACCATGTAAGTCGGAATGGCCAGCACCATGCCCATCACTCCGCCAACCTGCGCACCGACCAACACCACGAAAAAGATTTCAAGTGGGTGCGTTTTCAGCGTATTGGAGAAGATAATGGGTTGGGAAAAGTTGTTGTCAATCGTTTGGGCAGCGACAAACACACAGGCCACTTTTATCACCTTCGGTAAAATGACGGCGTAAAAATCCGTGTCGAGGTTGGAGGAAATCGTGAAAATCACCCCAAAGGCCATGCCGACGATGGGCCCGACGTAGGGGATGATGTTGAGCAAGCCAGCAAACACGCCGATGAGCAAGGCGTTTTTTATCCCCAAAGCCCAGAGTGCCACAGTGACCATGAAGGAGAAAACCAACATTTGAATCATCAGTCCACGAAAGTACAGTGACAGGTTTGAGGCGATTTCGGACAATGCCCGCTTCACTTTTTCGTCGTATTGGCTGGGCATGAGGGAGGAAAGAAAGTTGACGAAAAGCCCCTGCTCTTGGAGGAAAAAGAAGCTGATAAAAAGCACGGACCCAATGGTGATGCCCACGTTGCCTGCCGCCGAGAAGAACCCACTGATGTAGTTTTTGATGTAGGAAGGCTCAAAGGAACTGCTCAGTCGCTCCTGCATTTGCTGCTCCAGTGGCACGTTGGCATCCACGAGGCCGTAGCTGGCCAACTGCACCTGCAGGTTAGCAAGGGGTTTTTCCAGCGTTCGGGCGAGGGCAGCGTAGTCCACGTGCGAAAGGTTGTTCACCTGCTCAATGACCGATGGTACGAACAACATCACCAGCAGTGCGATGCCGAGCAAAAAACTGATGAGCGTCATCGCCGCCGCCATGTTGGAGCCTACTTTGTACTTCCAGATTTTGATTTTTTTGAACAATCGCATCAACGGCTGGCCGAGCATGGAAACCACCCACGCAATGACGGCATACATGACGATATTCGAGAAAAACCAAAACAAGGCAGCTATCAAAACGAGGCTGACGACTAGGGCGAGAGTACGATTGGTGATTTTCATTTTGATTAATTTTTGACAAAAATAGCCCGAATAACCTGCATTTATTTTTGTTCTGCGGAGACTTTTGGCCGCTGTTGAAATAATTATTGGCGACAAATCTAAATTCCAATCTTTTCAAACAGACAAAAAATTTACCTTTGCGGATGGAAAACGTAAAAAAAGCAAACAGCAAATTTTTGGGCGAAGCCCTTACCTTCGACGACGTCCTGCTCGTCCCCGCCTACTCTGAAGTTCTTCCCCGTGACGTGGATATTTCAACACAGTTTACCACTGGTATTCGCATCCAGGTTCCCATCGTATCGTCCGCCATGGACACGGTGACGGAAGAGAAACTGGCCATTGGCATTGCCCGTCAGGGCGGCATCGGCATCATCCACAAGAACATGAGCATCGCTCAGCAGGCGGAGCAGGTGCGCCGGGTGAAGCGCTCTGAGAGCGGCATGATACTCGACCCCGTCACGATGTACGGTGATGCTACCGTCGGTGATGCCCTTCAGATGATGCGCCACCACCGAATCGGCGGCATCCCCATCGTGGATGAAAAAGGCAAGCTCGTTGGCATCCTCACCAATCGTGACCTACGCTTCGAAAAGGACATGCGCAAATTGGTGAAGGACGTGATGACTACGAACAACCTCATCACCGCCCCCGTCGGCACTGACCTGGAAAAGGCCAAAGATATTCTTCAGCAGTTCAAGATAGAAAAGCTGCCCGTCGTGGACAGCGACAAAATACTCCGGGGACTCATCACCTACAAGGACTTGATGAAGGTCGAAGATTACCCACATTCCTGCAAGGACACGTTTGGCCGCCTCGTAGTCGGAGCTGCTGTTGGTGTCACGGCCGACATGATGGAGCGAGTGACAGCACTGGTGAATGTCAGCGTGGATGCCATTTGTGTGGATACAGCGCACGGTCATTCCAAGGGCGTGCTCGATGCTGTGAGACTGATAAAAAAGACCTACCCAAGCCTTCAGATAGTGGGCGGAAACGTGGCAACTGGCGATGCTGCCAAGGCACTCGCCAAAGCCGGTGTGGATGGCGTGAAAGTGGGCGTAGGCCCCGGCAGCATTTGCACCACCCGCATCGTGGCGGGCGTTGGTGTACCGCAATTGACAGCTATTTATGATGCTGCACAAGCGCTGAAAGGCTCCGGCATACCCATCATCGGCGACGGCGGCATCCGCTACTCCGGCGACATCGTGAAGGCATTGGCCGCAGGTGCCAGCACAATCATGGCAGGTGGCCTCTTCGCTGGTGTGGAGGAAGCGCCCGGCGAAACGGTGCTTTACGAAGGAAGAAAATTCAAAGTTTACCGGGGCATGGGCTCACTCGGCGCCATGGACCAAGGCTCGAAAGACCGTTACTTTCAGGACGTGGAGGACGACATCAAAAAGCTCGTACCAGAAGGCATCGAAGGCCGG
>JAHEAS010000708.1 GCA_024642645.1 Saprospirales bacterium
AAATCTATTTTTATGAAACGGATAACTCAATTTTTGCTGCAAGGCCCACTACTCATCCTATTGTTTTTATTGCCTGTATTTGCAATGCAAGCTCAGGAGGAAACGGAGCCCACTAAGGATACCAGACCCGTGAAGAACATGTTCGAAAGTATTTGGCTCATTGACAACCAAACGGTTTTAGTGCCAATACAAGGGACGTGGGAATGGGATTTCCAGCACAGCTTCGGGAATATAAATACAGGATATGAACAGTTATACGGCATTTATGCGCCGTCGAATATCCGTATGGGACTCAATTATGTGCCAGTGGAAAATCTTATGCTCGGCTTCGGTTTCACCAAAGAACGGATGATGTGGGATTTCTCGGCCAAGTATGCCCTATTAAAACAAGGCCGTCAGGGAGGTTCCCCCATCAGCCTGACTTATTTAGGAACGGTAGGCATAGATTCACGGGAGAAAAAGAATACAGCATACAAGGAGCCAATTGACCGCTGGTCATATTTCAACCAATTGATGTTGGCCAGAAAAATCAATGAGTATATATCGCTTCAGGTCGCTGGAAATTTATCCTATTTCAATTATTCCGACCACTCGTATGGAGCAGAGGGGGAATACCTTGGAAAGATGAACAACCTGCATTTTGGCATGTCGGTACTACTTCGGGCTAAAATAAGCTCAGTCATGGCACTTATTAGCAGTTATGATTTTCCGTTGACCGACCATGATGTGTTCAACCCAGAACCTAGTTTCGGCTTTGGCCTCGAAATGGTCACGAGCTCCCACCAGTTCCAGGTTTTTGTGAGCAATTATAAGAGCATAGTGCCTCAAATAAACAATGTAAAGAACCAAAACAGTGACTTCCTTATTGGTTTTAATATTACCAGGCTATGGAATTAATGGTTTTGAGAAGGAGGGAGGCATTTAGAGCTTGTTTGGGATTTGGTCACTTGGCTCAAAACGGCTCTTTTTCGCCACTTTTCCACCTTTTTTCAGTCAAGTAGCCCCACTATTCTCCTGTAAAAAGCTAAAAAATTGACAAAAAATTTCTAGTTTTTAGCTCAAGCACCAAACCCCAAACAAGCTCTTATGGTTGAATTTGCTTTCTATGGGAAAAATTAAAAACAGTATAATGGTCAGAAAGTAGTTTTTAAAACCATTTTTCCAATTGATGAAAACGAGTTTCAGTGCGACATTGAAACTCGTTTTTTATTTGGCGAATACAGCTTTATGTATCCACTGACAATTGTTCACACCCTGCGATATTAAAATAATGATTTTTAACTTTTAGCTTTTTTGAAAAAGGCGAATGATAAATCAGAAATAAACGGTTTTTTGAAAATCTAGACCCGTCAATTCGGTATTGAAAGAATAATATTTTGAGGAGTGATTAATCTCTAATCCGGCATTGATTTTTGTCACTCCTAGGCGGCATCCATCCACGCCATCTTTGCACTGTAATCAAAATCACAGAAATATGAAAAAGCTAATAATTTTCTTCGCAATCATGGCCGCCGGATTTAGCCTTATGGCACAAGAAGAATTCAGGTTGGCAAAAAGCACGGTCAGCATGGCCGGCACTTCCACCCTCCACGATTGGACTGCCGATGTAACTAAAGTAAGTGGCAATGGCCAATTGACCTTCGCCAATAACGCAATGACCGGCATCAAATCCCTCAACATAACCATGACCACCAATTCCATCAAAAGCTCAAAAGGCTCAACGATGGACAACAACATGTACAAGGAATTGAAGGCAAAATCTTTTCCTAACATGACCTACAACCTGTCCAAGGTGACCTCCATCAGCCAGAAAGGCGGCGTTTACTACCTTGAAACAGAAGGCAAACTGACCATCGCAGGCACTACGAACACCATCGCCATGAGCGTGACTGGTAAACTGAACGGCACCGAAATCACCTTCAAAGGCACGAAAAAACTGAAAATGACCGACTACAAAGTGGAACCTCCCGTGATGTTCCTCGGCACACTGAAAACTGACGACAACGTGACCATTACTTTCGAAACAACGTTCGTAAACGCTGCAGGTTTGACGCATAAATAGGACGCTTGGAAGGCCTTCCGGCATTCCATCGTGAAAACAATATACTTCTTCACATTTAAACAACTCATCATGAAAAGCTTACTGTCATTCATCAATCTAGCCGGGCTACTTGCCCTTATTATGGTGCCTTTTATGCTGCAAGGCCAAAATGACGTTCAAAACTACCGTCCTTATGACCAGCGTGGCACCAACATCTTCGAAACGCCTAAATCAGACATGGGCGTTCCGGATGAATTCAAAGTGCGCATCGGCGCCAACTTTGCGCAGCAGTTCCAAGCGCTAAAGCACGAGAATAAAGCTGCTTACAAGGCTATCAGTGCAACCGACTCTACCAATGCCAACCAGTTGTTAAACCTTTCAAATGGCTTTAACTTGGCCACTGCTAATTTGAACGTGGACGCACAATTGGGCAGCGGTATCCGGGTAAACATGATTACCTACCTTTCTGCTCGCCACCACCAAGAGGCTTATGTGAAAGGCGGCTATATCCAGTTCGACAGGCTGCCATTCTTCAACAGTGAAGCCATTGACAATATAATGGATAACCTGACCATCAAGGTCGGCCACTACGAAGTGAACTACGGCGATGCCCACTACCGCAGGAGCGACAACGGTGCCGCATTGTACAATCCATTCATCGAAAACCTGATTCTCGATGCCTTCAACA
>JAHEAS010000709.1:0-1648 GCA_024642645.1 Saprospirales bacterium
CCCAGAGCCATCCTCCATCGAAATGTCAAGCAACACAGCATCAGGGCGGGTTTGCCGGATGAGCTGCAAGGCTGTGCCCACCCCATCAGCCTCCCCCACAATTTCCACATCAGGGCAAAGCTTGTTGAGCAGTGACCTCAAAAATTGACGGGCATGCACCTCGTCGTCCACAATAGCGATTCGTTTCATAAAACCCGTTTTATACATTTTCTTGCTGGACAAAATCAATCAAAATCTTGACTTCCGTGCCTGCCACTTTGCCCGCTTCATCGAAAATCTGATTAATCGTCACTGCCCCACTGTTGCTTTTGGCATTCAATATTTCGAGCCGCCGCCGAGTCACGGTCATACCCACCGATTTGTAGATTTTGGGCTGGCCGTATACCTTTAGCCCCTCGCCATTGTCCCTTACGGTCACTTCGAGGCAATTGTCTTTCATTTGAAAAAAAACCTCCACTTTGCCCCCCTTCTTTTTGCCAGCCATGCCATGCAGCACGGCGTTTTCGACGTAAGGCTGGATGAGCAATGGCGGTATGGCGATATTGAGAAACTCATCTGGTCTGTCGGTCACTTTTATCGCATACTCGAAGCGGTTGTCAAAACGCAACTTTTCCAGCGAGAGATAATTCTCCAGCAATTTCACCTCTTCCTGCAAGCTAACCTTGCCAGAAACGGAAGCATTTAGCACCCCCCGCACCAGTTGTGCGAAGTCGCCGAGGTAGTTCATCGCCTGTTCTTTTTCATTTTGAAGGATAAAATTCTGGATGGCACTGAGGCAGTTGAAAATAAAGTGCGGGTTCATCTGTGCTTGCAGGGCCGAGCGCTCCAGTTCGTTCATTTGCCGAAGCAGTTCGTTTTCCCGCTTCAATTGGCGGGTGCGGTACTTGTACCCAACAAATAGCAACAGGCCAAAACCAAAGATGGCTGCTGTTTTGGCCCACCAGGTTTGCCACCAATTTGGGGAAACACAGACAATTATAGCGGTTTCGGGGGATAAGGCACCGCCCAGTTCTGCACGCACCCTAAAAGTATAACTGCCCGGCGAAAGCTGGGCGTAGGTAATGGAATGGTGGTCTTCTGCAACGTACCAGTTTTCATCAAAACCATCGAGGCGGAAATGGTAAGTGACAATATCAGCATCCAGTGAACTGGGCAGGGCAAACTCGAAAGCGAAAATATTTTCGTTGGGTGCTAACATCACCTCCTTGGCGGTGCGTATTCCTTTTTCAAAATATTTTGATTGGTCAAAAACCCGGAAGTCCGTCAGTACTACCCGTAGTGGGTTTGTATCAGAAGGAGTGGTGTCCTTGTCGTTGCGTAGCAGGCAGAAACCATTTGGCTGGCCAATTAATACGCCCAAACCAGGCACCACGGCCAATCCTTTACCATTTAGACTTGTACTTCGCAAACCATCCGTTTTGCCATATAGTTTGAACCGCTGCGTAGTAGGGTCGTATGCTACCAGACCTTTGTCCGTAGCAAGCCAAAGCTTTCCAGTTCCATCCTTTTGTATAGCAGCAACGTACGGGCTAGGCAACCCGTCTGAATATCCTAACACCAGCACCGAGTCCTTTGGCGAAATGCCAGGCTTAAAGGATTGAAGTCCGTTGTTTTTAGTGCCTAGCCAAATTCGGCCTTCGTTGGTGGT
>JAHEAS010000709.1:1658-2727 GCA_024642645.1 Saprospirales bacterium
TCAAAATCAATCACCCCGCCACTTTTCAAGGCAAACCATATATGTCCCTTTTCGTCTTTCTGCATGTTCAGTAAGACCCACCATTTATTAAAACTGGGCGCATTTTCAGCAAAACCGGTTTCTTCGGTAAAAGAATACGTTGCTAAATTGTCTGGAATTATTCGGTAAAAACCATCGTAGCTGGTGGCAACCCATATATTGCCAGCGTCATCTTCCAGCAGGTCGTTCACAGTCTCCTCCAAGCCTCTAGGCGGTGTCAAATCCAGCACTGCCACCTTGAAATGCGTTTGCCCAGGCCTCATCAAGTAAAGCGATGCCTCACCACCCAAGGTCTTTGCAGTACCTGCCCAAATATTGCCCTTGGTGTCACATAGTATGGTTTTGAAATTGGGAAAACTCCCGTCCTGTAAGGATACTGCCCGCTGTACGAGACTGCTTTTTTCTTCCGACCATTCAAAGCAGCCGTTGTTTTCGGTAGCTACAAACACTGTGTGGCGGCTGGGCGAATAAGCAAAATCCGATACTTCTGCCCGCTCTGAAATGCCGCCTCCAATTGCAAGACTAACATAGTTCATAGCCTGCCGATGTGGCGCAAAAACCCTGACCCCGCCTTGCCGGCCCAGGACCCAAAGTCGCTGTTGCTTATCATGGTATAGCCCTTGGCAGACCCTGTCAATTTCTGGGCTTTCGCCGCTGAACTTGTTTTTGAAAAAATTGAAAGTACCGCTGTCCTTATCGAACGTGCCAAAGCCATGGTCCTCCGTGGCCACCCATAGCGCTTTGTCGTTTTTTTCAAGCACCGAAAGCACCACGTTCCGATTGTAGTTCACTTGCTGATAGGATGGCAAATCATAGGGATAGGTCCACATCTGAGGAATACAAGGGTCGAACTTGGCCACACCAGCGCTCCAACAGCCAATCCACAGGTAACCGGTTGAGTCCTGAATCAGTTGCATGGCTGAAACTCCAGGGTTACCCTTTACATCTAGGATTGGCCAAACTTCGAATTGATGGGTATTTGTGTCGAAACGAGAAAGCCCTCTATTGGCCGCAGCAAGCCAGAGGTAAC
>JAHEAS010000710.1 GCA_024642645.1 Saprospirales bacterium
TATCGGGACAAGGATCAGTCCTCAAAAACGTAAATAGCAGGGTTTCATCACCTGCTATATAGTCAATATGAGGAAAGTCGGTTGTCAAACCAAAGGAAACATACTTTGCAGTAGGGTTTTCCGTCGGCCCATTTACAGTAGCGTTTGCGGCCCATGTGCCACTTATGCTTTGGAGGCCTGACCAGCCAAAGTCTTTAGGCATAACCACAGTCACCTGGGCAGTACCTGTAATAGTTAAAGGCCCAGGCGTGACACCTATAGGCCTTACATAAACACCCCATTTGTCTGCGTCTAAAAGTTGTAGTTTTAACTCCATCGCTGGTTGAGCAAAGACCGAGTTGAACGCCAACACTAAAAACGACACCAGGAGTATCATCTTAGGGTAAATGTTGGATCTGTACATAATTTTCGTGAGTTTAATGAATTTTGTATGTGGACTAAAATTGTGATATACACTAAAAGGGAAGGGGGAAAAGGAACAAGGGGAAGTGAGATAAAGGGCATTTTCGTCCAGACACAAGGTCTGGACGAGAAGGCTGCCCGAAAAAACACTATAAACCCAAAATTTTTCTTTGGCGATTTGCCTTTGAAATGAGGCGCATTCGCTTTAGATTTTCAGAATTTTTGCGCAAATGATTAAAGATGGAGTAAGACCAGTACATCTTTTTCGTGAGACCAAAAAATTCTGTCCAGCCTTTGCCGGATTGTATTTTGAATTGCCTGAGGCAATCAAGTTTGTGAAAACAGTTCCTTTTCAACGTTTGGTAAGAAGCTGGACAAAGCCGAGCTTTTGAAGGCATAGTGGAAACATAGGGTGCTGTTCGTATGCTGTTCACGTTCTTACATTGCAGTTATACCCAACTGCAATAGTTGTTGAAAACACTTAGGGGGAATATCAATCGAGGGGAATCTTGCGGGGGAGAACATGTCCACTTTGACAATCATTGTGCCAAAACCTTCCTAAAACCCATACTTTTCTTTCCAACGCTCTTTCAGCCATTGACGAAGGCGGTCTTCACTAGCGTTGCGGCTTGGCTCGTAAAGCCGCTTACCTTCAATTTGCTCCGGCAAAAATTCTTGCGGAACAAAATTCTTCTCAAAATCATGGGCATACTGGTAGCCCTTTCCGTAGTCAAGGTCTTTCATGAGCTTGGTCGGTGCATTGCGGATGTGCAGTGGTACAGATAATGTTCCCGTTTCCCGCACCAGTTGCTGGGCTTGCTTGATGGCCATGTAGCCTGAATTGCTCTTGGGCGAGGTGGCCAAATAAATGGCGCACTGTGAGAGGATGATGCGGGCTTCTGGGAACCCTACCGCCCGGCAGGCATCCCAACAGGTGGTGGCCATGAGTAGGGCATTCGGGTTGGCAAGGCCAATATCTTCTGAGGCAAGGATAATCATACGGCGGGCAATGAACTCGACATCTTCCCCGCCTTCAATCATACGGGCCAACCAATAAACGGCAGCGTTGGGGTCACTCCCCCGCATACTTTTGATAAATGCGCTAGCGATATCGTAGTGCATCTCACCCGTTTTATCGTAGATGGCGAGGTTGGTCTGGATGGCATTTTCGACAAGTTCGTTCGTGATGGTGAATTTTTCGGCTGGCTTCGCCAAATTGGTGACCAGTTCCAGCACATTTAGCAGTTTACGGGCATCGCCACCGGAAAACATCAGGAGCGCCTCATACTCCGCTACTTCAATTTCTTTTTCCCGCAGATACTCGTCCTTCTCCAACGCCACATTGACAATCTGTTTGAGTTCTTCTTTTTCGAGGTGCTTGAGTACATACACCTGGCAGCGGGAGAGCAAGGCTGAAATGACCTCGAAACTGGGATTCTCCGTCGTAGCACCGATGAGCGTCACGATGCCCTTCTCCACAGCTCCTAGCAGCGAATCCTGTTGCGACTTGCTAAAACGGTGGATTTCATCAATGAACAAAATGGGGTTGGCAGTACTGAAGAACTTCTGCCCTTGTGCCTTTTCGATGGCTTCCCGAACATCCTTTACCCCGGAGTTGACAGCACTGAGTGTGTAAAATGGCCGCTTCAGTTGGCGGGAAATGATACTGGCCAACGTCGTCTTCCCAACGCCCGGTGGGCCCCAAAGCAGCATGGACGGGAGTTTACCACTTTCAATGCTTTGCCGGAGAATGGCATTTTGCCCAACTACATGAGCCTGCCCGACGTAATCATCAAGGGAAGTAGGGCGGAGTCGTTCGGCGAGTGGCTGCACGAATTAATTTTGAGTTACTGTTTTCGAATTTTGAGTTGGGCAAAGCAAGGAAACAATTAAGTAATGAAACAGCGAATTCAAGTTTTTTTTCAAAACAACCCAACCTTAATCGCTCTACCTTCGTGATATTGTTTGAAACGAATTCGATTTTCAATCATCAAAAAAATAAATCCTACTTTAATGAAAAAGTTTTCACACATTTTGCTGTTTTGCCTATTTGCAATGGGGCTCAACGCAACAAACCATTTCAACTCCAAATCAATGCTTGACAGCCTTTGCAGCGTCAGCGTCACTTGGGATTCAACGAACACAGGCGGCATCGAAATCATCGCCACACCCACCGGCACGGCGCCATTCACCTACTTATGGAACACAGGTGAAACCACTCCAACCATCCCGCTCAACACTTGGGGCATCAACTACTGTGTGACCGTCACCGATGCGGATGGCTGCGTGGCTTCAAGTTGCCTTTTTAACCAAAATACCTGCCT
>JAHEAS010000711.1 GCA_024642645.1 Saprospirales bacterium
TTTTTGTCCGGGTGGAACCGAATAAAAGGCAAGCTTACGTCGGAGAGCAGGTTTTACTGGATTTCAAGCTATACACAAGGGTTGGCATTGATGGCTACGATATCCCAGTGGACCCCACCTACGATGGATTCTATGCACTAGAGCTCAGGCGTTTCAGTTCAAACACCGTACAAGAAGTATTGAACGGACAACAGTATGCCACTAAAATATTACGACGTATTGCCCTCTTCCCCCAGAAAACTGGCCAATTAAAGGTTGATCCTTTCAGAATTCAACTTGCGGTGGTTGATGAGGACAGTAGGACTGGTTTTTTCTTCAGCAGGAGCGTGAAGCCCGTTTTTTACACCACCGATGCTGTCACCATCAAAGTTGCCGCCTTACCTGATGCAGTGACAGATGGTTATAGTGGTGCAGTCGGTTCGTATGAATTGCAAGCTGGGATTGACCGTAAAACGGCCACCACAGATGATGCGATTACACTGACTTTGGTACTTACTGGCAACGGTGACACAAAACGGGTACAGCCGCCGCAGCTTGTTCTGTCGGATTCGTTCGAGGTTTATCCGCCCAAAGTGATTGGCGATAAAAGCGATGAGGTCCGTGGTGAAATCATTAGCGAAAAGCGCTTTGAATACCTGATTTTGCCGAAGTTTCCTGGGCTGTATTCTATCAAACCGAAAGTGAGTTATTTCAGCACAGAAAAAAATGGGTATACTGAATTTTCAATCGGGCCCTTCCCACTAGACGTAAAAATGGGCAGCGGGCGACAGCGTAGAACGCTCGCAAGTAGCGCAGAAAGAGACTTGAACGATATTTTGCCAATAAAATCTTCGGCTAATTTCACTAGTAGCTCAAGCCAGTTTGTAGGTTCAGGATTATTCTACTTGCTTGCAGCAATTCCGCTTTTGGCATTTTGCTCTTTGCTTTTCTACCGCAAAAAACAGCGTGAAATAGCAGCCATTGACCCAAATATCAAAAAAGCAAAGTCTGCTGGACGAGAAGCTCAAAAGCGATTGGCCATTGCCCATCAGCAGCTCCAAATTGGCAACAGCCGGACTTTTTATGATGAAGTATCTAAGGCTTACTTGGGCTATGTATGTGATAAAACAGGGTTGCCACTTTCCCAATTTTCAAAGGAAAATGTGCGAGAGACGTTATCTTCACTGCAGATAACCTCAGACACGGTTGAGGATTTCGTGAAGGTGATACAGACTTGTGAGGTGGCTCTATATGCGGGTATGGACAACCAGAGTTCCATGCAATCGACTTACGAAAATGCGATTGGCATTATTACAAAAATCGAGGACGAGCTTAGTAAAATTGCTAGTTAATTTACTGGCTATCAATATTTTGTAAAAATGAAAATTACTTCCAATATCCTCTTAGCCTTGTTTTTTGCCTTTGCAATAGTCAATTTATTTGCAGTCGGTTCAGGTTCAGAGAGCTTGAATTTTGCAACGAAACCTTTGCTCGTTACTTTCCTTGCTGTTTGGTTTTTCCTACAAACCCGCAGCAACCCTCTCTCATCTTCCCATTTTTTCTTGGTTGGGCTGATGTTCTCTGTGATTGGTGATACGCTTTTGATGTTTGTAAATGCAAAAGGAGAGCTATTCTTTTTACTTGGACTGGGTAGTTTTTTGTTCGCACACCTAAGTTATATCACTTCATTTTCAAAAATAACTGTATTCAAATCTGGTTCAATTTGGCGTACGAAATGGCTGATACTCCCTTTCTTGTTTGTGCTCGCAAGCGTTATTTGGATGTTGTGGGATACGCTTGGGGCTTTTCTTATCCCCGTGGTGATATATGCAACAGTCATCGTAAGCATGTCTGCTTTTTGTTTCAACTTGAAAAATAGCGTACCGAACAGCATATTTCAAATGCTATTTGGTGGTGCAATCTTGTTCGTAGTTTCAGATTTGATTATTGCGATGAAAAAGTTCAAATACCCAGAGGCCGACGATGTGACAAGTGGACTCGTTATCATGGCTACCTACCTATTTGGACAATATTTATTGACAGCTGGAATGGCAAAATCGAATACTACTAAACGGGAAAGCATCACGTAGTTCCGAAGTTATAGGTTCTCCAAAAGGAAACTAGCATTCGAAAGGGGAAAATAACCGAAGCGATAAGACCGCCAATACCAAAAAACAGCAACTCAGCCTTGGTGTATTCTACTAATTTATCTTGACCACTTTCAGGAAGTTCGGAAAAGAGCGCTTGTATGCCTATCTCATCTGCAAACCTTTCAAATGCGTGCAATTCCTGAATAATGTAAACTACCAATGGGATGCAAAGTACCAAAAGCACTACTTTAAGCCATTGTAGGTGGCGAAGTGGTGTATGCTTCAATAAGAAAATATAGCGGGTAAGCGTGACGAACGTCAACACAAAAACAATATTAGCAGTTAAAAAAGGGACGTCCTTGTTGTTTGAGTAAATTGGATAAATAACAGCAAGCAGTAAAATGGCGGTAATCACCCACCAAATCAATTCAAGTCTAACAATTAAACCGGTATCCTTTTTCATATTGACTGGATTGCGCTGTTTCGATAGGCCATAAACAAGAACAGCCCGATAGAATAATTTCCATCGGGCTGTTCAAAAAGAAAAAAAAGAGTTGGCAGCGACCTACTCTCCCGGCCTTTAGGGCCAGTACCATCGGCGCAGAGGGGCTTAACTGCTCTGTTCGGAATGGGAAGAGGTGATCCCCCTCGCTAA
>JAHEAS010000712.1:0-1895 GCA_024642645.1 Saprospirales bacterium
GTTTCTCTGCAATGCGCTGCAAATCTGTCTGCGAAGGCCCGTCGAGACGCACCATATCGCCTTCCCGCATATAGACGCCGGTGAACACCGTGTCCTGTGTGAATTGGTAGCGCCCCGCTCCGGCAGCTTTGAAGAGCGGGTTGTTTTTTACCTCCTTTTCCGTCAGGCCGCTGGCCAGTCCACGGAACTGGTCTTCGTGGTACAAAGCGCCCCAACTGAACAGCGGCAGTGCCGCCTCCAATGGCAGTGGGTAGGTTTTTTCTTTCAAATAACCCTCTACCAACGCCGGGTCGAAAATGGCATTGGCGGTTTTCAGTTCGGTGGGCGGTGCCACGTTGTAGCACATCAACGTAGCTGACCGCACGGGCGGAATGCCTGCCTGTTCCCGGTCCCGGAACTGGTGCAAGCGCACGGTGCAGGTGAATTTATGCCGAGGCATGGCAGTCTGTAGTTTTTTCAAAAAGGCGAAATAAGCATCCTTAGTGGATGGCGTCCAGTCGCAGTCTATCTGTATTTCGTTGTTTTTATTCAAAAATGCCTGACGGTCGAGTTTGGTGAGGCTGTCGGTGAGTTCCCAATTGTTGTCAGCTTTGGCTTCCGCATCATCATAATAACTGCCGTACCCAGGGTAGATTTCATTGGTAATTCCTTCAGAAATGCTAGTTATCTTCTTTGCTAGATGAGCAGCCAGCGAGTCCAAGTTATTCTCTTTTTTGAAAACGGTGTTGGTGATAAAAACGACAGGAATCAACTGGTAGGAAGTCAACATCATCTTATCGGAGACTAAACTGCTTTCGGTATTGTATCCGTGGTCCTTGGTCAATTCGCTCACCGGCACCGCCATGCCACGGGTGGGGCTCCAATCCACATCGAAATAGCGCAGGTACAGCTTTTTCACGCCCAGCGAGTCGGCCAGCGCCTTGTCTTCTTTGTCAAATTTCAGCTTGGTTTTCCAAAAGTAAAACCCAATGCTGGATGCGGATGATTGACTGGGTTGCGTCATCGAGCCGTTACAGGACACCGCTAAAAAGGCCAAGTAACAAATGCACAGAAACTTTAAATACATACAGGTTGATTTGCGGGCGAAGGTACAAAGAAGAATGCAAGTTAATGGATGCGAAATGGAGCGAATGGGAAGGGGGATTGCACAAGGTTTCCGGTGTTTTTTTTGGATTGGCAGGAAGTTTTGATAGCTAGCGGACGCCAGCGTTTTAACAGCCTTTTATTTTCCCCAGTTATGGCAATGTCAAAAAAAACTGCTGAAATGGTGATATCTAGTCACTAGTTCACTGGTCCATTTCGTAGCTATATCAGTCTCGAAACAAATGACATTGATACGGGTTATCCGAAGGTAAAACTTAATACGCACCAACATGTCACAGCGAGCAATTCAACTTGGCCTCAAAGAAAATTGGCAACAGTTCACCATACTGGTCATTGTGAACGCCTTTGTGGGCGGCATGATTGGCTTGGAAAGGAGCATTTTCCCAAAATTTGCGGAAGCAGAGTTTGGCATCGCCTCGCACACGGCCATCCTTTCCTTCATCGTCGCCTTTGGCATTTCAAAAGCCATAACTAACTATTTTACGGGGAAACTGGCCAACCATTTCGGCAGGAAAAACCTCCTGCTGGCGGGTTGGTTACTGGCCCTTCCTGTCCCGTTCGTACTGATTTATGCCAACGCCTGGTCGTGGGTGATTTTGGCGAATATCCTGCTCGGCATCCACCAGGGCTTGACGTGGAGCAGCACCGTAGTGATGAAGATAGACCTGGTGGGCGAGAAAGACCGGGGTTTTGCGATGGGCCTGAACGAGTTTGCGGGGTACCTGGCAGTGGGCATTGTGGCCTATTTGACCGGGTTCATCGCCGATAAATACGGGGTGACGCCCTACCCG
>JAHEAS010000712.1:1905-2723 GCA_024642645.1 Saprospirales bacterium
ATTTGGGCATCGGCATTTCGGTGATTGGCCTGGTGCTGACCCTGTTTTTTGTGAAAGACACCCATGTTTTTGCCAAAAAAGAAGGAAAAACGAGCACTGTTGGCAGAATGGGCAATATTTTCTGGGACACCACTCTCAAGGACAAGACCCTGAGTTCGATTACCCAGGCCGGCATGGTCAACAACCTCAACGACGGCATGATTTGGGGGCTTTTGCCGATAGTGCTGCTCAGTTTGAGTTTTGGGTCAAAAGACATTGGCATCATCACAGCGATTTACCCGATGGTGTGGGGCATCGGGCAGTTGGTGACAGGAAAACTGTCGGATATTTATTCCAAAAAAGGCTTGTTGTTTTGGGGCATGTTGATGCAGGGAGTTGCCATTTTGCTCATTCCCTTCAACAGCGGTTTTATGGCGCTGGCCGCTATTTCCGTGGTGTTGGGACTTGGCACGGCCATGGTTTATCCGACTTTCTTGGCGGCCATTGCGCAAGCCACCCACCCGAACCAGCGGGCCGAAAGTATCGGGGTGTTCAGATTGTGGCGGGATTTGGGCTATGCCATTGGCGCCGTCATTTCCGGCATCACCGCCGACCTGTTTGGGGTGGAGTACGCCATCCTGTTCATCGGTGGGCTGACCATCGCATCTTCCTTGCTCCTCAAATTCCGAATGCCAGAAACTGCTGCCACAGCGAGAGGGTGCATCGAAGTAGAGACCGTGCAACAAGCCATTTTGCACCACAAAAAGATACAAATCGTGGATGTCAGGTCAAAAGAGGAGTACGAGCAAAGCCATATCCCCAACGCCATACATATCGCC
>JAHEAS010000713.1 GCA_024642645.1 Saprospirales bacterium
CTGAAAAACAAGCAAACGACCAACTGGAAAACGACCAAGGCCACCGCCTCAGCGGTTTACGCACTGCTTTCTACTGGTGACAATTGGCTGCTGGAAGACCAGCCAGTGACCATCAATTTTGGTGATAAAAACTCTCCAAAAGCAGCCCAACGGAGACTTGCCATTGCGAAAGCACAAAAAGGTGCCGAAGCGGGTACAGGCTATTTCAAACTTCGTTTCGACGGCAGTGACGTGACGAACGACATGGCCAATGTGTCGGTCACAAACCCGAACAAAGTGGTGGCCTGGGGTTCATTGTATTGGCAGTATTTTGAGCAATTGGACAAAATCAAAACCTTCGAAGAAACACCATTGACCATCAAAAAGCAGTTGTTCCTGGTGCAAAACTCGGACAAAGGCGAGGTGCTGAAACCCATTGCCGAAGGCGGAAAACTGAAAGTAGGTGACAAGGTAAAAGTCCGCATCGAACTGCGGGTGGACCGGGACATGGAGTACGTCCACATGAAGGACATGCGAGCCAGCAGCTTCGAGCCGATAAACGTCTTGAGCAGCTACAAATACCAAGGTGGCCTTGGCTACTACGAAAGCACCCGTGATGCCGCCACGAACTTCTTTTTCTCATGGCTACCAAAGGGCACTTGGGTTTTTGAGTACCCGCTTCGGGTGACGTACAACGGCGATTTCTCTAACGGCATCACGACCATACAAAGCATGTATGCACCAGAATTCATGAGCCATTCGGCGGGGATTCGGGTGAAGGTGGATTAGGTATGATGTACTGAGGTATGAGGTGTGAGGGGCATACCTCATACCTCAATACCTCATACCTCATTACTTTTGCCCCATGAAAATATTTGACAAAAAAATCATCCTCGCCTCGAAGTCGCCCCGACGTAGCCAGTTATTGGCGCAAGCGGGGTTTAAATTTGAAATAAAAACCAAAGAAGTAGCGGAAGATTTTCCTTCGGAAATGCCTGCCGATGAAGTGGCGTCCTATCTCGCAGATAAGAAGGCGATGGCTTGTGCAGATTTTTTACAAAGCGATGATGAAATCTTGCTCTCAGCGGATTCGGTGGTGATATTGGATGAAAAAATCTATGGAAAACCAGTAGATTTTGAGGACGCTGTTCAGATTTTAACGGAGCTTTCGGGCAGGGTGCATCGTGTAATTACAGGCGTTTGCTTGCTATCAAAAAGCAAAAAACGGGTATTCTACGAGGTAGCACACGTGCACTTCAAAGACCTCTCAAGGGAAGAAATCGAGTACTACATCGAGAACTATCAACCTTACGACAAAGCCGGGGCTTACGCTGTACAAGAGTGGATTGGGCTATGCAAGGTCTCCAAGATTGAAGGCACTTTTACCAATATCATGGGGTTGCCGATGGAGTCGGTTTTTCGAGAGTTGGAGGCTTTTTGATCGAAAATGAAAAATGGAAAATGGCGACGACAATTGAGCATAGAAAAATGATTGAAAATAGGGACGATGTTTCGCTCCTTGTCCGCTCGTTTTATGCCAAAATAAGAGTGGATGAAATGCTCGGCCCCATTTTCAACGAGGCCATTCACGACTGGGAGCCGCACTTGGAGAAACTGACGGATTTCTGGGAGGGCAACTTGTTTTTCTTCGTAAAAACCAAGTATGCCGGTGACCCAAAAATAGCCCACAACTCCCTGGATGAAAAACTTCACAACTCCCTGACTATGAACCACTTCGGCCACTGGATTAACCTTTGGTTGGAGACAATTGACGAGCATTTTGAGGGAGAAACGGCAGAGCGGGCGAAGATGATAGCACGAAAAATGGCGTCGTTCTTGTTTTTGAAAATTGTAGAGAATAGGAATTGAGATGACACCTTTTCACCACAAAATACTCCTTCATCCTATCCCGTTTGGGTGAAAAGATGTCACCTCAACCTCAATTATACCCCTGCAATTTGTACATCGCCATTCCCACCCATTCTTTGACGAGCATTTCCCAGAAATAGAACCCCATGCGGTCAGGAATAATGCTGTTTTCAGGTGCCCAACGGTCTTTTTCTGTCACAAAATCAACGCTGAATGGGATAAATTCAACGCCTGCCTTTCGGTAGCAAGCAATGGAGCGGCGCATGTGCCAAGCCGAAGTGATGAGTAAGCAGTTGGCATTTGGGTATTGCTCGTTGAGTATTTGCTTGGTAAAAAGGGCATTCTCCCAAGTGTTTCTGGACTTACCTTCAATGATAATATCAGCTTCTGGCACACCCAGCCGCATCAGGAATTTTTTCATCTCAACTCCTTCGCTGGGATGCTTTTGAAGCAGGTCACCTGAGCCTCCGGTCAAAAGCAACTTTTTAACTTTCCCGGTTTTATACAACTCAAAGGCATTTAGGAATCGATTGGCCCGGCTACTGAAATTGAAGCGGTCGTGGTTTGGTCGGATTTGGCTGTTGGAGTATCCGCCGAGCAGAATACCAATTTCGTAAGGTTGCTGAATTTGGTCTGCGGTAATCGTTTTTAATTCCCAAATCTTGGCGAACTGATTGAAAATCAATCGATTGGTGAAAAATAGGGCAAGTAGTACGGCCCAAAGCAAAGCTCGCTTTTTCCATTTTGGGCGTTTAGAAAACAGCGCAAATAACATCAAGCCGATGACCCAGTTGATGGGCTGAAGAAAGATGAACAAGATTTTTGACAGTATAAAAAACATGGTTATCGGTTAGTTTTTAGTTTGTTCGGCGAAA
>JAHEAS010000066.1 GCA_024642645.1 Saprospirales bacterium
CAGAGGTGTAGCCCGGGAAATTGGGCACACCCAAAATGGCCTCGAACCCGGGAATCACCTGCGTAGGACGGGGGTAATGGTAGTAATACTTGGCATCCCAGCAGCTAATGCCAGCGTCCATGATGGCCATGTTCATGTACGCAAACGTGCGTGCACTGCGCAGCGGGTTGAGCTTGTACTGCACGATGGCCTCGGCGGCGAAGCGGTTCCAATGGCCCGGCGGGGTGTAGGTTCCGCCACCATCCGACCAGAAATTGGCGATTTTCCGTTGCTCCACAGTCAGGTTGGCGCTTATCTGTTTCAATTCCGCCACTGCCGCTTCATACTCGGCGGTGCCGGGAGCAGGCGGTGCTATTGGGCGCACAATCTCGATATTTGGCACACACCAAGGTTTTACCCGCCCAAACAATGGCACAAGGCCGACGGGCCGCTGCGGACTTTCCTGATTGACCCAATGCCAGCCCCATTGCGCTTGTGCGGCATCCCGGAGCGAATCGGCGACGACTTTGTTGCTCGCTGCGTTTTTCATGCCATCCGTCTTTGCCCGGTTGAGGAAAACTGCGGCCACCCCCTCACCCAAAGTATTACCAGCCACAATATCACTCTGCACGTTCATGCCCGACCAAGTCAGGCTGTTCTGGTGTTCGGCGGCTTTTTCAGCAATAAAATCCTTTTCCAACGGGAACATGGCCGTCAAAATCGCCTTCGACACCGCAGCTACTGCCGCCCCATCCGATGGATAGCCGGGCTGGTCGGTGCGTGGAAGGGACGTGAGGATGCTGGCGTCGGCCTTGTAAGGCGCAGGTCGGTTGTACAGGTACTTGTAATGCCAAGTCGCAATCATCGCATCGAACTGCGCTGCGCTCCAGTAGGCGTACATCCGGCTGGCGTAGGGCGGGTGTGCAAACGGGAAGTTCGGATAGTTGCCGGGGTTTGCCGGGTCGGGCTGCGTGTAGCTGCCATCGGCATTTGGTGCAGGAAGCAGATTGTATTTGGCCGCCAGTTCCCGAGCGATTTCGTTCCAACGGATTTGGCCGTTGTTGCTCCAATATTCCACGGCTTCCTTTTGCTCGGCAGTCAGCTTGGCGGTGACGGCTTTCAGGTCGGCCAGCTCGCCCAAATAGGCAGCTGAACTGGCATCTTCGGGTGCGGGAATTGAAATCTGGCCAGCACTGTCGAGCAGAATGGGTTTCCAACTTCCACCATGCTCATCTATCGAAGAAAAATCATAGGTATTGAATGAAAGGTTGGTGGGCAGGTCTTTTTGGCAGGATTGAAAGACAGCCAGAACCAAAAATGCCACCGTTGCGAGGGATAATATTTTTTTCATTTTTTGATTTTGTAAATGCTGAGATTTGGGCAACCACAGAGAACACGGAGAGGCACAGAGACAGTTTTTAAAATAGGTACTCTGTGTCTCTCCGTGTTCTCTGTGGTTAATTTTGAAAATTATTTCCAGACGCCAAACTGATAAGTCACGCCGCCGGAAAACACCGTGGACTGGCCCATGTTGCGGCCGGAAAGCACGTAGCCACCGGAGGCCAGCACGCTGAACCCCTTCAAGAATGGGAAATAATATTGCGCACTAAGCCCTATCCGGGTGAAAATCATCTTGTTGGATGGAAAAGGCCCATCTTGCCGACGGATGTCAAAGCCGCCAAGTGTTTTTAGCCCATCGTAGGTAGCTTCCAGTTTCAACGAATTGTTTTTGACCAAGGCCCCCAGCGTAGCCCCGTAGGTCGTGGCATTTGGCATGTCCACCTGGTCACTGTAAATGCCGTGGGTCGTGTAATAGAAATCCCTTTCGATGGTGGTGTTGCTGCGCAAATGGTAGGCATAATGCCCCCGCAGGTACAGGCCATTGCTCATTTCATAAATCAAAATGCCCCGCAAGGAAGCTTCCACGCTGCCGAGGCCGAGGCTGAACGGCATGTAGTCGGGCAGGTAATTGGAGGCAGGAGCCGTGATTCCAGCCACCGGATAGAACCCCAAGGAACTGCCGCCAAGCTTGAGGTCAAAAGCCCGGGCTTTTACCCAAACGCCCCAATCTTGCAGGCCCTGCACGCCTTTCATCTGCCCTGCGCTTGCCGAGGTTTTCATCCAGGGCAATGCCCCGAGCACGTTGATGCGGTCTGTGACGCCGAGCGAAAACATGCCCATCACGGATTGGCGGGTCAGTGTGCCAATATTGCCGTTGCTGCGTTTGAGCGTGCCTTCCCAGTATTTGTCCCAAGTGTCGTGGCCATAAATGGCAGCAATGCACAACTGCCCTTTATCCATCATAATTGCATCGGTTGGTGTTTGAGCCATCGATTTTGGGATACTCAAAACGCTGCAAACAACTAGTATTTGCAGCCATTTGCTTCGATTTTTATTCATAAAAATTAAGGATTTATAGCCTTGATAAATGTTGAAATATTGTCGCTACATCAAACAACTAAAGTTGTCCACCTAAAAAAGTAGCAAAGCGGCCTGCCGGTTTACCGAACAGGCCGCTTTGCCTTTTGGATTCCCGCATAAACTCAATGCTTGGGTGCAGGAACATCTTTAAAAATACCACCAGTTTTAGGCATCATATCGTGCTTACCACCGAAACGATAAGTCGCAGAAAGGCTTACCAAATAATCGGCAAAAGCGGCATCGCCGTGCGAATCGTTGGCCTTGTCGCTGACACTTTTGGTCCGGTTGCGATACACGGCAACTGGTACGTTCAAGGCAAAATTGTAGTTTCCATAGGACCAGTCAATGCCCGGCTCCACGGAAACCACGTACCCTGGGCGACGGTAGCCGCCTTTTCCGCCAAAGATATCTTCCGAAACCACGCCTTCCACCCTTCCGCCGAGGTTTGCAGCCACGCCAGCTTTTGGTAGCAAAGCAAACCCAAGACCAACCCTTGCAGCAAACTGGTCGGGAACAGCAAAGTAATTCACAATACTTTTTGGATATTCCGTGGTGATCGTCTGCCGGGCCACGCCATTGTGCTCTTGCGGCGTGAACATGTAAAAGCCGCTGAAGTATGCGCTCACTCTTGGTACAAACGAATAGTAGCCCTGCGTTTCCAGCGAGAATCCCCAGCCGCCGTCGCCCAATTGGATGGACTGGTCAACGTATTTATTGATGATGGTATCCTGTCCAGTCTTCGTCAGCTTGTGAAAATCATCCCTCGCTTCAGCATCGCCAGTTGGCGCCTTTACACCCAATCCAATGGAAAGGTTGCCCTTGCTGCCTTTTGCCGGGTCGAGGAGCCAGTAGTTGCCAGTCAGACGCAGGTCGCCGATGCCTTTCGAACCAGTATGAAAGCGGCTTTTTGACCAACCTACTGGGTTCGCAGGGTTGCCATCGGCATCGAATTTCGGGTTGCCATAATGCTCGTACAACGAAGACCGGTCATAATGATTGATAGGCAAGGTCAAAGAAATCGAAAAGCGGTTGGTGATGCCATACCCAAGCCCCAAGTCCAGCGAGTGTACTTTGTTGATGACCTGGGTATTGTTTTCAACCCGTTCAGCTTCCTCATGCGAGCCTCTGAAATGGCGGAAAGATTTGAAATAACGATAGTTGCCAGTAAGCTGAAACTGGCCTTTTTGCAAAAAGCCAGCAGTGTTTCCTCCGATGGTGGTGCCGGAGCAGCCCATGTTGCGAACGGCGACACAGCCTTGCGCCAGTAGGTTTTCGGCCATGAAAGCCGTGGAAAACAGAAGCAGCATGGCCAAAGTGGTAAATCTGGATTTCATTATGTCACATAGGTTTATAGCGCTTTCTGAATATCCTTCGGTTCATTCAGCACAGACGCTTGATTATAATTTGATTAGCTAATAATTGCATTCCATGAATTGCTTCAGGTTGCAAGTCGCAGCGATAAGCTGCAGATTTTTAAAAAATGTTGTGGAAAACCTTTGGTGGTAGAAGCTGAGTTAAATTTCAAGTGCAAATTTGGGGGCAGTATTGCTGAAAATTTCAAAAACTTATCAATTCTAACAAATTTCTAACTTTGGCATAAAGTTCAAAACGAAAACAACATGCTTCAAGTCCTTGGCCGCCTGCACATACTTGTCCTTCACCTTCCTATCGGTTTTTTGCTCTTGGCTTTCTTGATGGAACTGGCCACCCGCCGTTCGGCCCCTGCATTGCGACCCGCTGTCGGTTTTGCGCTATTTTGGGGCATGGTGAGCGCCGTGGCAGCAGCAGCACTTGGGTATCTCCTCTCCCTCGACGGCAGCTACGACGAGGAACTACTCAACTGGCACAAATGGCTTGGCATTGCCACCGCTGGGCTGTCCGTTGCGCTTTATTTTTTTCATAAAAAACAGGCAGAATCCGTTTTTTACCTACCATTTTTCATTGCCACGACCCTGGTACTGGCAGCCACTGGCCACTTCGGTGGCAGCCTCACACATGGCAATGACTTCCTTTTTGGAGATGAAAAAACCGAGGAAACTGCCGCCCTTTCCGTTGCCGACATTGACAGCGCCCAAGTATTCGAACAATTGGTGCTGCCTGTACTGAAGAGCAAATGCAGCAAGTGCCACAACCCCACAAAACGAAAGGGCGACCTCGTCATCCTGACCAAAGAAGACCTGCTCAAGGGCGGTAAAAATGGCTTGGCCATTAACCCCAGCCAACCCGATTCCGGCCTCCTGCTCCAAGACATTCACCTGCCCCTTGAAGCCAAAAAACACATGCCCCCAAAAGGCAAGCCGCAGCTTACCGATACCGAAAAGCAATTGATAGACTGGTGGCTCAAAGCTGGGGCGCCATTTGACAAAACCGTGGCTGCCGCCGCTATGCCCACCGCATTGCGAAGCGCCCTGAAAGCCAAAAACCAGGCCGCCGCCAGCCCACTCGACGATTTGAAACTTGACCCAATTAGCGATGGACAGTTGAAAAAATTGCGGAGCGAAGGCATCCAGGTTTTCCCGCTGGCGGCTGGCAGCCCGTTTTTGCAGGTGCTTTTTCAGGGTAAAAAAGACGTGACAGCCCAACAACTGGAAAAGCTAAAGTCAATCGGTAAAAACATCGTGCAACTTAACCTCGCCAGTTCCAACGTGGACGATGCCATGCTTGCTGCCGTGAAAGACATGCCCCACCTCAACCGCCTCTACCTCGAACGAACGACCGTCACTGACAAGGGCATCGAAAACCTCGCTGGCCTGCAATACCTTGAATACCTCAACCTTTACCAGACCAAAGTGACAGATTCGGGGCTGGCGCAACTTCAATCACTGCCTAAGCTGCGTTCGCTATATCTCTGGCAGTCTGGTGTATCACCCGAAGGTGTTGCCAAGTTTGTTTCCCAAAAACCGGAAATTTTCATTGACAAGGGTATCGAAAACGACTCAATGTTTGGCAAGGTGGCGCTGAAGGCACCGAAAATCACCGCCTCCAAAGAGCTCTTCAGCGATACCATCCACATTGCCTTAGAAGCAGGATTTGCAAAAGCAAAAATCCACTACACAACCGACGGAAAAGAGCCGGACAGCACCAGCACCGTGTACACGGAACCGCTCGTGTTTGATGCTTCGAGTGAGCTAAAGGCCATCGCCTACCTCGATGGCTGGACGACCAGCCCTGTCTCATCGAAAAGTTTCGTGAAAGTAGGCTACCAGCCGGTCGGCATCAGCTTGGTGCAGTCGCCTGACCCCCGCTACAAAGGCAATGGGGAAAAGACATTGATTGACTTCCAACGGGGCGGCGATTCGTTCAAAAGCGGAAAATGGTTTGGCTGGGAGGGCCACAACTGCGTGGCCACGCTTGACCTTGGAAAAGTAGTTGATGTCTCAAAGGTGACAGCAGGTTGTTACGAGGATATTGGTGGTTGGATATTCTTCCCAAAGGGGTTGCGGATTTCGATTTCCACAGATGGAGAATCTTTTAAAAAAGTCAAGGATACGACCTACCCAGTTGCTTCCAGCATTACCAAGCCCGGCTCAAAAATGTTTACGGAAAGCTTTGCCAGCGCCCAAGCCCGCTATGTGAAGGTGGAAGTGCTGAGTGTGCTGAAAAATCCGAAATGGCATCCCGGTGCTGGAAAATCTTGCTGGGTTTTTGTGGATGAAATCTTGGTGGAGTAACCGTAGCGTGACTGTTTTCCGTGGGGTTCGTCCAAATGGTCGTCGTTGAAACAGCTGCTTTGGAAGGTTTGCAGGCAGGCTTTTATCCTAAAAATAAAACCAGTTGCATCGCCCCGCTGTTTCTTCCCAGTGTATGATTGCACAATTTTTCACTAAAATCTTGAGAAAATGATGATGTATTATGTGCTCGCAGGTGCGCTATCCTTGGTTGGCATGTTTGTGAGTAGTCGTTTGAAAAGCAAGTTTGCACACTACGCTCAGTTTGGCCTTCGGGCAAACCTGACGGGGGAGGAAGTGGCTTCATCCATGCTCCGCTACTACGGCATCAGCGATGTGAAAGTGACGATGGGCCAAGGTTTTCTTTCTGATCACTACAATCCGATGACAAAGGTCGTCAATCTCAGTCCGGATGTTTTTCAGGGCCGCAGCATTTCGTCCGCAGCTGTGGCAGCGCATGAGTGTGGGCACGCCGTACAACATGCCAATGCCTACGCTTGGCTTAAAATGCGCTCGGCCATTGTGCCCGTGGTGAACATTGCGGCGCAGGCGCAATCTTGGCTGCTCATCATCGCATTGATGGGGAGTTTTAAACCGTTGATTCTCATTACGATTGCTGCATTTGCCATCACCACGGCATTCGCTTTCATCACATTGCCAGTGGAAATCGACGCCAGCCGCCGTGCCTTGGTTTGGCTCGAAGAAAGCGGCACTGCACGCAACGAAGAATACGATGGTGCAAAAGATGCACTGAAATGGGCTGCGCTGACTTATGTGTCCGCCGCACTTTCCTCCTTCGTGATGCTGGTGTATCTTGCGATGCGCTACATGGGTTCGAGGGATTGACCCCTGCTATTTCTGTCAACAAAAAAGCCGTGACGGTTCGCTCGCCACGGCTTTTCTGTTTGTTAAAAACCTCATTAATGCTCCCCAATCAGCACGGGCTTGTAGCCACCCTTGCTTCGGAAGTACAAGAGTAGGCCGATGTAACACAACAGCATGAAAATGGGCAATAGCGCCACATTCTTAAGTGCTACTTTTTTTGCATCGCCCTGTATTGTGTTGATGGTGGCCTTGTCCGCCTCGTTGGCAGCTGTTTTTAGCTTCTCACCATCCACGGCCCGGTAACTTCCGAATATCCCCGTTTTTTCAGCGGTGACGTAGGTAGAATGCAGTTGGGTGGCGTTGGCAGCATCGTAAGCAGCCACTTCCTTGTCCACCTGCTTGTCCTGAATATTGCCGAGGAGCGGCCCACCCACAATGCCAGCGGCCAACATGCCCACGGCTGCGACGCCGTTCAGGGTCAGCGCACCGCCCTTCGGGAATTGCTCGGCCACGATGCCGAGGGTCGTCGGCCAAAAGAAGGTCTTGCCGATGCCGTACAAGGTCGCCGCCAGCAGTATCATGCCGCCTGTAGCGGATGACAGTGCAAAAAGGCCAAGCGCAGCAACGGCCGCACCCGCAGCGAGAATGCCCAGCGGCGATAGTTTATGGATGATGGGGCCGCCGAAGAAGCGCAACAGCATCATTATCAATGAAGTATAAATGAGCACCCAGAGACCGGAATAGCCCATTTTGCCCATCTCGCCTGCCATCAGGTCGGCGCTCCAACTGTCCACCCCAAGCTCCGTGATGGCCAATGGAACCATGATTAGCAGCATGATGATGAAGAGCGGCTTGCCCAATGATTTGGTATAAAAACCGAATGCCCCCGTAGCTATCAGAATGATTACCCAGGTAAGTACGTCGCCAAATCCGAGTATCCGCCCGATTTCCTTAAAGACCATCAAGCTGATGATGAAGGCACCGAGGATGCCCACTTCCTTGAGCATTTCTTGGTAACTGACCCCCGCTGCCACCCGCTCATGCACGGGAAATTTTTTGCGCCAAAGCAAAAAGGCATAGAGAATGGTCGGGATAAAAATCAGGCCGACCTTTACCTGCCAACTCACGCTATCGCCCAGCAGGAGCAACAGGAGCCCGCCCAGCACCATGCCGCCCGGCCATCCTGCATGCAGTATATTGAACCATTTGGTTTTGTCCTTGCGGAACAAAGTGGCCACCACCGGGTTGATGTAGGCCTCCACCGTACCATTGCCGAGGGCACAAATGAACGTGCCGGCATAAAGCCATTTGTAGTCCTTTGCCATGATGGTGATGACGGCGCTGACGACATGGCAGCCCAATCCAAAAAGCATGGCATTGCGATAGCCGATGCGGTCAATCACCAAACTAAAAAGCACGATACTGAGGGCAAACGGCCAAAGGCCGACACCGAGCAGTTCGCCTTTTTGGGTTTGCGAAAGGTTGAAACCCACCTCCCAAGCGTCAATGATGAGCGCCCGGATGATGAAGCCAAAGGAAGTAGCGATGAGTGCAATGAAACAGCCCCAAAAAAGTCCCATGTCAGGAGCATCGGTGTTGCGAGTTGTCGACATAATAGAATGTTGTTTTTCGTTTTATTGTGAAAGTGGCCGAAAATGTAAGACGAAGGCGGGAATTAAAAAAGAAAATTGGCTGGGTAATTTTTCACTACGAGAGAAATGAACGAGTCGCAAGCACAAGCGTGTCCAAATTTACTTTTTCGATTGGGTGGGGAGTCTGCACCAACAGTTCAAATTGGCCATTTGGCAAGGCATCCGCTGCCTGATAAGTTTCTACCAAACTCACCATTTGGTCACTGTCGCCGAGGCAGATAAGGGCTGGGTGAGGGATTTTTGATAAAATAGCTGGTGTAAGCAATGGGCGCTGGCCCAATTCGAGCATCATGTCTGCGGTTTTTTTGAGCAAAACCTTCCAGTCGTTCGGGGAATGGCGCACCCGCAGCAGGTCGGCGAAGGCGGGGATTTTGGCTTCGATTTTTTCGGGATTCAGCATTTTCGATTCCCGCTCGGCGCTCTCCGGCGTCCAGTCGAACTTGGTAGCAAGGGTCACGATTTTGCCCACTCGCTCCGGATGGAGTCGGGCGAGGTTCAGCGCCACGTAGCCGCCCATACTGTAGCCGAAAATGTCCACTGTTTCAAGGCCATTTTCATCCAAAAAATCAAGCACTTCTGCTGTGAATGTTTCGATGCCAAAGGCAGCGGCAAAAGATGCTCCGCCATGCCCAGAAAAGTCGAGCGTAAAAACTTCAACGTCATTTTGGAGCAACTCTGCGAGCGGTTCCATCTGTGTTTCTGAGCCGAGTGCACCGTGGAGCAGCAAGATTTTTCTCATGTTTAAAATTTTACCACGCCAACAAATCCCCTATCGCCTGCCCCACTTTTTCAATGGAAGGAATCATCTCCCGCTCCAGTGTTTCATTGAGCGGCACGGCGGGCATGTTCTCCGCACCGATGGTTCGCACGGGCGCATCGAGGTGCTCAAAACACTGCTCAGAAATGCGGGCGGCGAGGCTTTGTGCGAAGGTGTTGTTCACCGGTTCCTCGGTCACGACGAGGCATTTGCCGTGGCGCTTCGTTGCCTCAAACATGGCCGCTTCATCCAATGGGTACAGGGTGCGCAGGTCAATCACTTCTACCCTACCGGCATACTGCTTGGCGGCGTTCAACGCCCAGTGGACGCCCATACCGTAGGTGATAACGGCCAGTGAGCGACCTTTTTCCACTTCGTTTTGCTCCGCAAAAACAACCGTGCGGGCTTTACCAAAGGGCAACACATAATCCTCGGCGGGCATGATGCACTTGGCCGTCTCCGTGCCCCGCACTTTTGACCAATACAAGCCTTTGTGTTCCAAAATCACGACGGGATTTGGGTCGTAGTAGGCCGCTTTCAGCAAACCCTTGAGGTCGGCACCATTGCTGGGGTAGGCGATTTTGATGCCCCGGATATTTGTCAATACGGACTCGACGCTACTCGAATGGTACGGCCCGCCACTCCCGTAAGCGCCGATGGGCACCCGGATGATGCAGCTCACGGGCCATTTGCCGTTGGAGAGGTAGCACGAGCGACTCACTTCG
>JAHEAS010000714.1 GCA_024642645.1 Saprospirales bacterium
GACCCGTGCGGAATTCGTGAAGGAAGTGACGACTGGCCTGGTTGATCCGCCCCAGTACTTCCCGAAAAATGCCGTGATGAACAAGATGGGTTATACCAGTATTGATTCGGTGAGGAGCCAAGGCTTACAGGCACTTTCAGCTCGGGCTTTTAAGGCTGCTTGGGAAGGCAACGAAGCCCTAGTGCTCGATACCCGCCACGAGTCTGAATTTGTGAAAGGGTTTATCCCCGGCGCCATTTTTATTGGGGTTGTTGGCGACTTTGCACCTTGGGTTGGGGCACTGATAACTGACCTGAAACAACCCATTCTATTCGTTTGCGAAGAAGGTAAAGCGCATGAAGTAGTGGACCGTCTCGCACGTGTCGGGTACGACAATCCAATTGGGTACCTAGAAGGCGGTTTCGCAGCGTGGAAAGCTGCTGGCGAAGAGGTGGACAGCATCGATGAAATCAGCACCGACGCATTTGTCAACTGGTTTAACAAGGATGCTTGCAAGCTGCTAGACGTTCGCAAAAACAGCGAGTACAATGCCGAACACATTGTTGGTGCTATCAATTTCCCACTGGATTTCATCAACCGCAATATGTCACAACTGAACCGGGAACAGAAATACTACGTGCACTGTGCAGGTGGTTATCGTTCGGTAATAGCTGCCTCCATCCTGAAGTCTCGAGGCTTTGACAAACTGGTGAATATTCCTGGAGGCTTTGATGAGTTGAAGGGGACCAGCCTGCCACGCACGGAATTCGTTGAGCAAGTTACGGAGCTTTAAAAAAGAGTTGTTCGATTTTCAAGTGAGGGCCATCCATGAGAAGGGTGGCCCTTTTTTTTTGATTGGTACACTTCAGTTATCCTACGGTTGAGGCATTGAAAATGGCAGCTTATGACGTTATGAAACCCTTGTAAGAATCCAATTGAGTAGGCTATAATTTGAATAATTAGCAGCAGAATTTATTTATTACTGGAAATTCTCTCTATTTTAGCGCCGTGACGCTGGTTAACTTTGCTACTCTACACTGTATGAAAAACACCTTTTTTGCCATTTTAAATTCTAATGGCAGCCCGCCTTGCGCTTTTATGTTCCATTCAAGTGCGATTAAGCCTAATAACTTGTTGAAAAAGTTAGTTTTTTCCCCTAAAACTTTAGCCTGTTTCTTTCAACCAAATAGCATTTTTTGTAAGCAAAAAGACAATTATGTTGTCCTAAGCTGCAAAACCAAGCCGCCTTATTGCTGATTTGCAAAGGCTACCATTTTTTTGCCATCTTTACTGTCGCCGAAAGCCGACAGCGTTTTTGGAATAAATCATTGTTTAACTAAAAAATTGAATTATGTTGAAAAGCTACTTATTTAAACTGTTTTCTCTCACTTTGTTGCTAGGGATGTCGTATGGTGCGTTCGCTCAGAACGTGACTATTTCAGGCGCTACCAGCTCAGGTGATTACCTCTCCAAGCATGCAGCATTCGGAGGTTGGCTCAATGGCCAATCAGCTGAACTTGTACTTGCCGATGACGGCACTGGTGTTTCTAACGGTTGCACCATTACGAATGACATGACTGGAAAAATTGCACTCATTGATAGAGGTGTTTGTGGATTCGCAGTAAAAGCTGCCAATGCTCAAGCTGCAGGTGCTATTGGTGTAATTGTTTGCAACAACAACCCCGCTATCCCTGACTCAACAATAGTGATGGGTGGCGCAGATTGCAACATCACTATCCCAGCTGCGATGTTGACCTTGAATACTTGTAATCTTATCAAAATGGATTTGGCGACCGGCTCGGTTTCAGCTACATTCCCAGTGAATTATCCTGGCGATGGCAATGGAATCCAAGCAGATGAAGCATTGCCAGGTGCAGGTACTTACACTGCGGCAGAACTTACGGGTGGCGCTTCTATTTTTACCGATGCTACGAATATTCGGGTTTACTCGATTGTCGCTCCAATGACTGGTGTGATGAACGTCAATTCTTGCCTCGGAGGAGCTGACACCCGTTTGTCAATTTTCCAAGGTTGTCGGAACTCCTTGACGCTAATCGGTGATAATGACGATTTTTGCGAATTTGAGGCTGGCAGTGACCCTTATGCTTCCAGTGTTGACGTCATTGTTCAAGCTGGCGAAACTTATCTGATTGTTTGGGATGACACTTGGGAACCTACTGGCTTTGACTTTAGTGTTTCCTTTGGCGCATTACCTAATGTGGATGTCACTTTCAATGTTGACATGACCTACAATGCTCCAGCACCCGAAGGTGTGAAAATCATTATCAATGGTGGTGCGGAAGAAGACATGACCGATAATGGCGATGGTACTTGGTCTTACACTGCTTCTCCTTTGGCTGGCTCTACGCTTGACTGGCGCTTCTCCAATGGAACAGGCAACCCAGAAGACGATGCCAATGTAAGCGCTTGCCGCACAGTAGATGTCGGGTTGGATGCAATTGCATCTATACCATTTTGCTACAATGACTGCTTCCCTTGCGCTCCACCAGTGGATTGCAACAACCCGAATGCAATCATTTGCGATAATTTCGACACCTATGCAGCTGGTTCAACAACTGGTCAAAATGCTTCACACTGGAGCACTTGGAGTGGTACAATCGGCGGTGCTGAGGACGGTATCGTTAGCACAGATCAGTTCTTCAGCGCGCCTAATTCCATGTTGATTCAGGAGGGTGGCAGCCAAGACGTATTGTTGCTCTTGGGTGAGCAGACAA
>JAHEAS010000715.1:0-1033 GCA_024642645.1 Saprospirales bacterium
GACTGCCAAACCCATAAAAAAGTAGGGCACGCTGCCTTTGTTAGCCCGAATATTGTAATCAGAGAGGTTCAATTCTCCCGTAACAGCTAACTCTGTCAAATCAGAACGGAAACTTAAGTTGCGCTCACGCATTTCTGTGGAACGTGCATAGGTATCATTTCCACTAATCATACCTTTTAGTAACGATGCTTTTACGGAAAAACGAGTATTGGCATTGTACCGTCCAAAAACGCCCAGAACACCATGGTACTCTTGATTGGAAATGCGTTGATTACTAAGGTCGCCGATGTAATTAGAAGTGCCAAGGAATGCACCGACTTCAGTGTATTGAGCCATTGCCTTGAGGCATACAGCCGAAAAAATTAGAAGTATAATTTGCTTTTTCATGTCGTAACTCGTTTGGTTTTAGGCCATAATCTGAGCCTTATGGCCACCTTACACATAAAAATAAAAGCAAATAAGAAGCCAAAAATGTATTTTTATCAAAATATGTTTTTAAAACCGGCACATTTTTCTGCGCCTAAAAAATCGCAACAGGCATTTGCTAACTTTGCGGCGTGCCAATTAACTTCAAAATCCTTCCAAATTCGTAGCCATTTTATCATGAAAAAACTTTTTGCCGCCTGCGTTATCGCCGCTTTTTTATTGATTTCTTGTAACAGTGACAATGAAAAACCAAGTGTTGCTGCTCCCGCCGCTGATGTGCATTTTGAGCTGGTTAAACCATCAGCCTCGGGCATCAGTTTTACTAACAACATCAAAGAAACTTTTGAGGAAAACATCATCACTAACTCCTATTTATACAATGGTGGGGGCGTTGCAATCATTGACGTCAACAATGACGGCTTGCCAGATATCTATTTTTCTGCTACGCAAGAGGCAAACCGATTATATCTAAACAAAGGCAATTTTCAATTTGAGGACATTACCGAAAAAGCAGGTGTTGCTGCAATGGGTGGCATTAAGACTGGCGTATCTGTAGTTGATATCAATAGTGATGGCTTTCAGGATATTTACGTTTGTCGGTCCGGTA
>JAHEAS010000715.1:1043-2713 GCA_024642645.1 Saprospirales bacterium
TTACATCAACAATGGAGACAATACTTTTACCCAAAAAGCAAATGAATACGGCCTTGATGACCGATCAGCGAGCAATCACGCCAATTTTTTTGATTTCGATAACGACGGAGACCTAGACGTTTACGTGCTCAATCACCCAGTAGCATGGTCAGAGGTGAACCGAATCCGTGCAAAACAGGAGACGCAAGGAGGGCCGATTACCCGTATAACTACACCTTTGGATGAATGGGAGTCCGATAAGCTTTTTCGAAATAATGGCAATGGACATTTTTCCAATATTTCTGTACAAATGGGTATTAACAACAGAGCTTGGGGTCTAAGTGCAACAGTTTCTGACTTCAATAATGATGGGTATCTTGACATTTATGTAGGCAACGACTATGTAGAACCCGACTTCCTTTATATCAACCAAAAAGGAAAGGGATTCAAGGATGAAGTTTGGAAATATTTCCGGCACACAAGCAACCACACCATGGGGGTTGACATTGCAGATGTTAACAATGATGGCCTAATTGATATTGCAACATTGGACATGACCGCTGCCGACAACCAGCGCCAAAAAGAATTGATGACAACTATGAAGCAAGAGCGATATCACAGCCTTTTGCAATACGGTTACGGAAACCAGCACATGCGCAATATGCTCCAATTGAATACAGGGGCTGTCCCCGGCAATGGAGCTAACTTCAGCGACGTAGGCCAGTTGGCGGGAATTTGGGCGACAGACTGGAGTTGGAGTCCCCTTCTTGCTGACTTTGACAATGATGGGATGAAAGACCTTTATGTCACGAACGGTTACCGACGAGATGTGACAAACCTTGACTATTTAACCTACACGGTGGACTCAGTGATGAAGATAGGCGGCTTAAACAACGTCAATTTTAGGACGATTGATGAGTATTTGAAAAAAATCCCATCCACGCCGCTTCGCAATTTTATGTTCAAGAACAAAGATGGTCTTCAGTTTCAAAACGTCAGTGAAGAATGGGGTTTGAACGAAACATCGTACTCAAATGGCAGTGCCTATGCCGACCTTGATAACGATGGCGACCTTGATTTAGTTGTTAATCAAGTCGATGGAACTGCACTAGTTTATCGGAATAAAACGGCAGGCAGAAAGGACGGGAACTGGCTCCAGATTATCTTGAAAGGGAGTGCCGCAAACCCGAGCGGGTCTGGTGCAAAATTGCGCATTCGAATTGGTGAAAACATTCAGTACCAAGAAATGACAACGACCCGTGGATTCTTTTCATCCTCACAGCCTTTGTTCCATTTTGGGTTAGGCGGGGCAGACATTGTTGACAAATTGGAAGTAGAATGGCCTAATGGCAAAGTGCAACTGCTTGAAAAAATTACCGCAAACCAGCGTTTAGAATTAAAAATGGCCGACGCAAAAACAGGCGAATGGGAAAACCTGAAAACGCCAACGCCAATTTTCAAAGTAGCCACAGGCATGGGTATAGAATTCCAACACACCGACGATGACTTTAACGATTTCAATCGAGAGTGGCTTATCCCACACGCTTTTTCCAACCTTGGTCCAAATATCGCCCAAGGTGACGTGAACGGCGATGGCCTCCAAGATTTTTATATTGGTGGAGGCCGAAACCAGACAGGAGCAATTTTTATCCAACAGAAAAACAGCAGCTTCAAAATTCAGAGCATCCCGG
>JAHEAS010000716.1 GCA_024642645.1 Saprospirales bacterium
GTTGGAGAATATAAGATTTGAGATGGTCAAATCCGGTGTCAAAACAGGTGGCTGGCTGCCGCCAGTGGCTGCCTCGTCGTCCTGGTTCGGGGTGGGCGGCGTACCGTTGTTTGGTTGGCTGTCCACGTCGGTCTCGTTGGCAGCGGTGACTTGGGCGTATGCTACAGGAGCCCCGTTTTGCAAGAGAAAATAACTCACCTTGAGCGTCGCCGTTCCGTTGGCGGGGATGCTGCCGACCGTCCAGACTTGGTCGCCGTTCGGGTTGAAACTCCCTTGCGAAGCAACGAACTCATTGCCGCCCGTGTAAACGACGCCAGCTGGTTTCATCCATTTCACTTTCACACCCGTTGCCGCCTGCGGCCCTTTGTTCACGAGCGTGGCGGTAGTGGTGTAGTTGCTGTAAATGACCGGATTGGCGGTGTTTTGCGCCAGCGAAAGCTCCAAGTCAATGCCGCTGCCACCGCCTGATGTCACGGTAACAGGTTGGTCTTTGTAGTTGCTCAAATAGACATCCTCGCAGAAACTGGTATTGGCGTACATCCTGATATTGTGGGAACCAAGTGGCACCGAAGGCGGCACGGTGACTTGTACGGTCTTCGTCACGGTGTTCGATTGGCTGAAATCGCCAATCGTGTAATTGACCGTGCCGAGGGCAATATTGGGACTGAGGTCAGAGAGGAAGACGTTCACCGGAAAGCTGGTGCTGGCTGGCAACGTGAAGCCATTGGTGAGGTATTTCACTGTCACCTGCATGTTGAAACTGCTACCCGCAGACATGGTCGCAGGTATGCCAGAATAGCTTTCAAGTACAATGTCCGGTGCGCCTATCTGCACGGTAAAAGGGTTTATGGTATTGTTCCCTTCGTTCGACTCCGCCACCTGGTTGTCTTCGTCAATGGTGACGATGACGTAGTATTTGCCAAGGGGCAGCGAGGCTGGCACAGGCTGACCGACGCTTATGAAGGCCGGGCCGCCATTGCTCATTATGTTTAGTGATGGCAAGTTCACGGTACTCCACAGTACGTCGTTGGCTGAAAGCACATTGTCCGTGGAAAAGTAGAATTTCACCTTGAAGGCCGAGGCCGCCACGTCGCCTGTGTTGTTGATTTGCATGTACATAACCACAAACGACTGGCCGGGCGAGGTAAAGCAGTTGTTGGTGCCGGGTATGATTTCATGGGTGATACCTGAGAGGTCAGGCAGCCCCGGCACGGAACATGGCGGTGGCGCCGTCACTGTCTTTGTTGCTGCGCAATTGGCCGTCATATTGTCCGTGAAATTCAGCGTCACGTTGCCTGTGGCAATTGGGACATATTGGATGAGCATCGGTGAGCCGTAAGTACCGTTGTAGGTCTGGCTCAGTTGCGGGATGATCATTTGGTAGCCCACGCCGGGCACAGGGTTTGTCGCATTCACCGTGAAGCTGTATGTGTCGTCGTTGGGATTGTTGGGGGTGTTGTTGTTGCTGCAGGCGATGTTTGTGATGGTAGCGGTGATTGCGCAAGCGGGGCCTCCGTTTAGCGTCACCACTGCTTCGTCGTCCTCAGTGTTGGTGCAAACCCAGAGGCCGTTGGCAATCGGCAGGTTGCCCGGCGAGGAGTCCACGTCGGGAGTGTTGGCCACTTGGGTGAACACCTGGATGCCCCGTGGGTCGGTTGTAAGGGTGAAAAGGGTAAAATTCAGGGTAGCCGTTTGGCCGGGGGCGAGGGTCGGGATGCTCCAACGCTGGTTGAGCCAGTCCCAGGTGCCGGTGGCGGAGCTGCCCGTGCTGGCCCAAACCAATTGGTTCTGTTGCACAAAGCTGAAGGCGTTCGTGCCGCAAACGCCGACCCGGATTTGGATGCCAGTGCCGGGCTGGTCGCCGGTGTTCTTAGCTGTCACGGTGACGGGTACATTGGTGTAAATAGCGGGATTGGGATTGGGTGCAGAAACGCTCACTTCGAGGTCGAAACCATTAGCTGATGCTGTCGAATAAAAGAGGAAACTGCCCAATAAGAAAATTAGGGATAAGAGGTTGGATTGTCTCATGAGCTTTGTTTTTTGAATTTAAAATCGATTGGAAAAGCAAAACAGGTAATAGCTGCCAGATAGGCTTGATTGCTGCAATTTGTTCTTAAAAAGCTTAAAAAACATTGACTTCCGTCATCTAGGCTATTGAGTTTTGACAAGTTGGGTTTGGAAGCAAAATGGCTGGCGGCATGGACTTGGCTAGCCATTTTACCTCCAAACAACAGTGTATCACTCCTCCCACACCTTCAAAAACCGCCCATAAGCAGGCAGCCCATCCCCACGCCCAATCACGTTGTAAGTGCCTGACCGCCATTCACTTACATCCAGTTGTACCTCGTTGCGGCCTTTTTTCAAATCCAATTCCAGGCGGTGGATGGCTTGCCCCTGCTGGTTGTAAAAATCAAGCACGGCGTGCTGGTCTTCTTTGGAAAAAACCTCCAGCGTGACCCAGTATTTGGCCGGGTTTGGGTAAATGCGGTCGAAGGCCAAACGTTGGCGTTTGTTTTCAAAACGGAGTGCATTGCTGCCGTTGCCCCCATTGAAGTTGCTCACGTTCACCGTCTGCTCTTTTTTGCAAATCTCCCCCCAGTTGGCGTCCAGCAATTTTATTTCAACAAAATGCGACCCTGCTCCCAAACCGCTCACCACCAGCGGGTTAGCGCAATTGTCCAGGCACTCGAACGCCACCGACCAATTGGGCTTG
>JAHEAS010000717.1:0-1684 GCA_024642645.1 Saprospirales bacterium
CGAGGTTGGTGTAAACGAGTACCATCACAATGGTAAGCAAGGAACCTGCGGCGAATACCTTGAACGCACCGATTCGGTCGGCAAGTTTGCCGATGAGCGGTCCGCCAACCATGGAACAAATACCAGTCACAAGGTAGATGAGCGGCAGTTGTTCTATTGTGAGGCCGAGGTTGCCAACGGCGTAGGCAGTGCCGAAAGGCATGAGCATATAGCCGCCCGTGGAGAGTAGGGTAGTGGCGATGAAGACTTGTAGGTAGCGGCTGTCAACCAAGGTTTTGAATAAGTGGCCGAATGCGGAGCGTTCACTTTTTAGGGCAAGGTGGCTGTCCACAGGCTGCATTTTTATTGCAATGGCCAATAAAATCAGTACCGCCAGCCCAACAATCATCAGGAAAGGTGCGTGCCAGCCCCAGAGGCTGGCCAAGTACAAGCCGATGGGCAAACCCAAAACTTGGCTCGAAGCGAAGGCCATTTGCACGAAGCCCATCACCCGGCCCCGGACTTTGAACTCGAACAAATCGGTGATGATGGCAAAGGAAACCGACCCGATGACACCGCCAAAAATACCTGTGACGATGCGCGCCGCCAGCAGAAAATGGTAGCTCGGTGCGATGCCGCAGAGGAATGTGCCGATGATGAACCCTGTATAGAAAAACATCAACAATTTCTTTCGGTCGAAGCGGTCGGCAAAGCCAGCGGCCAGCAACCCCGATGACCCGGCACTGAAGGCATAAGCCGAAACAACCCAACCGAATTGCTGGGTGGTGATGTCCAATTCTTTGAGCAGGATGGCGCCGAGCGGCGAAAGCACCATGAAATCGAGGACGATGGTAAACTGCGTGATGGCGAGGATGAAAATGATGAAAACCTCATAGCCTGTGAAGGTTTTTTTTGTTTCGTTGGTCACGGTTGGCTTGATTTACAAAATAAGATGCCGCCCGTTTTGCGCAAGCAGCAATCCTGTAAAGCGAATGAACAGGTTTTTAGTTCGATAGGGTGGGGTAGCACACTGCTTCTTTTTCCAGCGAGGAGGATTGGACCGCGGTTTGAACGGATATTACGGATGCAAAAGGATTTATTCCGTGAAAATCTGTCGAATCAGTCCAATCCGTGTCCCAGCCTTCTTGCGGGAAATCAAGCTCGAACCGGAATCCAAATCTCCTCCTCCGAATCGGGGTCATTGTTTTTGTACTTTTCTCCCAGCAACTCAAAATGCGGTCGGTCATCCAGTGAATAGGTGGAATTGGGCAACCAAGTGGTGTAGATGTACTGGAAAATGTCCGTGTCCATGACCCTGTGTGGGAACACCGCATACAGCCCGCCCGGCAGTGTGAAGCCCTCCATGCCTTTGGGAATTTTATCAAAATCGGTCACTTCCACCGTGGCCCATTTCACGAACTCGGTTTGGGGTGAAAATGGCTCGAAATACCCGGACGGGTAAAACCACAAATAATAACCAACTTTCCTCTTCAAGGCTTGTTCTTTCTGCTTATTTCATTTAAAATCAAAGCATCAAATCATGACCAAAATCGCAATCGTCACCGGCGGAAGCCGGGGGCTTGGAAAAGACATGGCGCTCGCCATCGCCGGCAAAGGATTGGACGTAGTTTTGACCTACAACAGCCAACCGGAAGCAGCCAACGATGTTGTCCAAGAAATCGAGGCAATGGGCCGGAAGGCAGCC
>JAHEAS010000717.1:1694-2710 GCA_024642645.1 Saprospirales bacterium
AGGTGTGGACGCTTTCGTGGTCGCAGTTTCGGAAGCGCTTGCCACCAAATTCGAGGGCCGGAAACCCGACTTCCTCGTGAACAACGCGGGTATGGGGGCTACCATCCCGATGGCACAGGCTACCGAGGAGCAGTTTGACGATTTCATGAACGTCCATTTCAAGGGCATCTATTTTTTGACCCAAAAGCTGTTGCCGATGATGAACGACGGCGGCGGCATCGTGAACATCTCATCTGGCACGACCCGATTCAGCAATCCAGGCTACTCGCTCTACGCCTCCATGAAGGGTGCTGTGGAAGTGCTGACCCGTTACATTGCGAAGGAGTATGGCAGCAGGGGCATCCGTGCCAACGTGGTCGCACCAGGCCCAGTCGAGACGGATTTCAACAACGCCGCCATCCGCAACAACCCGCAATTGAAAGGAATGCTATCCAACATAACTGCACTCGGCCGCGTGGGCAACCCAGACGATATTGGCGGCGTAGTGGCCTTTCTTTGCACCGAAGACAGCAAGTGGGTGAATGGGCAGCGCATCGAAGTGTCGGGTGGTATCAATGTTTAACCTCCATTTCTTTCGAAGGTACTTTTAGCTAAATAAGAGGCCGCTGAAGTTTGAGGACTTCCAGCGGCCTTTTATTTTTTTGTGAAACAAGTAGCTCACTCTCCATGCAAGTCATAAATCTTGCTAATCCTCGTTATTTCTGCTTCCATGTCCAAGTTCAAGTCTTTTAGCAGTCCATTGTGCAGGTCATAGACCCAGGCATGCACAGTCGGCATTTCCTCTTTGTAGTATCGTTTCTGCACTGCAGCGAGTTTCAAGACATTGATGCACTGCTCCAATACGTTCAGCTCCACCAGGCGGTTGTATCGCTGGTCGAGGTCACCGATGTCTTCGAGTTCGGCTTGGTGCATGCGGTAAACGTCGCGGATATTGCGGAGCCAAGGGTTCAAAATGCCGAGGTCTTTGGGCATCATGGCCGCCTTGACCCCGCCGCAGCCGTAGTGGCCACAGACGA
>JAHEAS010000718.1 GCA_024642645.1 Saprospirales bacterium
CTCGCTCAAATCCTCAAATCCTCAAATCCTCAAATCCTCAAAAAAACCTATGCTATACCTCATTCCCACTCCCATCGGCAATTTGGAGGACATCACCCTCCGGTCGCTGCGCATCCTCAAGGAAGTGGATAGGGTATGGGCCGAAGACACGAGGGTGACTAAACGCCTGCTCGACCATTTTCAAATCCAGACGCCCGTCTCCGCTTTCCATGCATTCAACGAGCACGCCGTCACGGCCAACATCGTGCAGCAGCTCAAGGCGGGTGCGACTTTTGCGCTGGCCTCCGATGCAGGTACGCCTGGCATTTCCGACCCTGGGTTTCTGCTAGTTCGGGAGTGCGTCCGAGAGGGCGTTCGGGTGGAGTGCCTACCTGGGCCAACCGCTTTCGTGCCTGCGCTGGCAGCCAGTGGATTGCCCTGCGACAAGTTCTTTTTCGAGGGTTTTTTGCCCCATAAAAAAGGCCGTCAAACCCGCCTGAAATACCTGGCAGAACTGCCCTGCACGTTCATACTTTACGAATCGCCGAATCGTCTCGTCAAATGCCTCGACCAACTTGCCGAGGTTTGCGGCCCTGAGCGACTGGCCTGTGTTGCCAGAGAGCTGACAAAAATTCACGAAGAAATCCGAACGGACACGCTGGCGCAATTGTCGGCGTTCTACAAGGCGAAGACTGTGAAGGGGGAGATAGTAGTGGTAGTGGCAGGGAATGTGAGTTAAATTATTGGTAGATTGGAATGCAATTAACAATGAAAATTAATAGCACTTTTAGCATGTTGGCGCTCGCCACACTTTTTTTTGCTTGCACAAATGAGCAGGCCACCGGACTTCGCAATATTGAGGCCTACTACTATCCTTTGAGCGACCTCCAAGACGGCAAAGTGTATGAATACGAGCCGCTCGGCGAGGAGGGTGACCCACCTGTTTATTGGTACTACCGGTCCGTGCTGGAAGGCGGAATCGGCTACCTCGTGGGGCAGTCCTACGACCCGGCTTTCAACCCCGACCAGTTTGTGCGGGAAGAGCGGGTGTGGAACGGGATGCTACTCAAGGACTTCATCGTTTACGAAACGGATGCCGAGGGCAAAAGCCAGCAGATTCGGGCAGATATTGAGGCAGCGAACGTCTTTCCCTTCGAAGTGAAACCACTCGGCAGCGTGCTGTTATCCTCGCTGCACTGGCGACCATTGGGCGATTCATCGAGTATCACGCTTGTGCGCAACCGGCAGTTCGACAGCGACACGACCATTGTTTTTCAGGCAAAAAATGTGGACGCCGTAAAATTCAACACCCGTGAACTTGTTGACCAAGAGGTGGATGGACACTTGGAACTAGAATTTGGCGGTACCGAGGTGTATGCAAAGAAAATCGGTCTCGTCTATTTCCGAAAGGATGTAAGCGGTCAGCGGCGCATCGAGTACCGACTGAAATCGGTGTACAGCATGGCGGAGTTTGAGCAAAAATTCAAAGAGAAGCTAGAGCTTGGGGAAGTTGGGAAGTGATTCTTGTCAAAACATGAAGACGATAAAAATAATTTAAACAGTTGATAACCATTGATTTATGAAAAATAGAAGCCGAAAATTTATGAAAACCATGTTCGCCGTGATTGCCTTCGGCTTTGTTTTTTTGGGTAAAATGGAGGCGCAAATACTGCCGCCCGATTTTCGTTGCGTTCGAGGTGACACATTGTTTTGGGACTTGCCCGTGAACAATTGTGGCCCGTTCGTGAGCTATGAAATCTGGTCGAGTCAAAGCCCAGCCGGGCCATTTGTGCTACAAGGAACAGTGGCCACACAGTCACAAGACTTTTACGCTTTTTCCAACCCCAGTGGTGAGCAATGGTATTTTTACCTGACGAGCAATTTCAACTGCCCCGGCCAAATGGCCATCCCATCGGACACACTGGACAACCGCCCCCCAATTGTTTCACCAATCGAAACCGTATCGGTAGAAAATGGGCTGGCGGTTGTAACCTGGCAGCCAAGCCCCTCGCCGGAAGTCTCCGGCTATATCATCTATCGGCAAACTAGCATCGGGGTCATTCCGGTGGACACGGTGTACGGCAGCAACACTTATACCGACCTCGCCTCCACACCAGCGATGAACACGGAGTCCTATTTCGTAAATGCGCTTGACGACTGTGGCAACACGAGCATTTTCGATGTGAAGCATACGAGCATTTTAGTGGAAGCGGAAACGCTGCCCTGCCGCCAATCTGTGCTTTTGACCTGGAACACCTATGATGGCTGGGCGAACGGCATTGCGGAGCAACAAGTTTGGGCGGGCATCAATGGCGGGGCGCTCACTTCGGCAGCAAATGCGGGCATGAGTGCGAGCAGTTTCGAGGTAAAAAATGTGGTGGACGGGGCAACCTACTGTTTTGAGGTGCGGGCCGTCGAGGCGGTGACTGGAGCAGTGGCGAAGTCGAACCAGGTTTGCCTGCAGGTGGACATTACCCAATCGGCAGAAGGCATGTTTCTGGCAAATGTTTCTGTGACAAATGGAGGTGATGCCGTAGTTACCTGGGACTGGAACCCACAGGCTGAACTAGTGGAGTTTCAGGTGTTGCGAAGCGACCAAAATGCTGATTATCAGGCGATATCGGTTCAGGCTGTAACGCCGCCCCTTTCAGCGACAAACACCTACACCGATGTCGCAAGCGGCGCATCAACGGGCAAGGTTTTTTATAAAATTCAGACCCTGGATGCTT
>JAHEAS010000719.1 GCA_024642645.1 Saprospirales bacterium
TCCATTGCCCTCGACCCACACAAATGGCTTTACGCACCACTAGAAGCAGGTTGCACCTTGGTAAAAAATCCGCAACATCTTATTGACACTTACAGTGCACATCCGGTTTATTACAACTTTGACAATAGTGTTGACGAACCCACCCTTAATTATTACGAATATGGTATTCAAAATTCCAGGGGCTTTCGGGCATTAAAAGTTTGGATGGCATTGCAGCAGGCGGGAAAGAATGGTTATATAAAAATGATAACTGAAGACATCGAATTATCGCAGCTTTTATTTGACGAAGCAAAAAAACATCAAGAGCTTGAAGGAGTATCACAAAATTTGAGCATTGCCACTTTACGCTACGTTCCCCTAAATTATTTAAAAGACGAAGGGACGAATGAAGAATATTTAAACGCCTTGAATGAAAAGCTATTAAATGAACTGCAACATGGAGGAGAAGTTTTTTTATCCAATGCTATGGTGGCAGATAAATATTGTTTAAGAGCCTGCATTGTAAATTTCAGGACTTCAAAAAAAGACATTTACGAAGTGATTGACATAATAGTTCGGGAAGGACGAAAAGTTCATGACAAACTTCAAATCAAATGATAACGCTCCTTTACAATATATTTTACCCCCTATATAAGACAATCTTTATTCGGAAGCAGCACGAACGCACAACAAAAGTATTTGCAAAAGCAGGGCTGTACAATTTAACATCAGCTATGTGCAAGCATCGGCAGCGGTTCGGGCTCGACGTTCAATTTTCAGCTTTTAGTTCATAACTTCAGCAATATATTTCCAATTGGGCATTTGTACCGGGCAGGACAAGCAATGAATTCCCTGCCTTCGCAAATACTCGCCCGTTGAACCACCGCTCCACCAGCTATTTGCCTATTCCTCGGTGGCCTCTCCACGCAAAAGTTTATTAGTTTGAACAATGAAATTTTGAAATCCAGCCACTCGCAAATAAAATGAACCCTGACATTCAAGCATACAACAACGGACAAACAGCAACGGACCAGGAAATCTGCGACCTGCTGGCCACTACAATTGACATGGAACTGCCCGAAGCAGAAAGCAAAATCTGGCACGCCCACCCAGTTTGGTTCTTGGATGGCAACCCAATTGTTGGTTACAGCAAGCAGAAAAAAGGGATAAGGCTGATGTTTTGGAGCGGTGCCGATTTTGACGAAGAACGATTAAACATTTGGGGGGAGAAATTCAAAGACGCTTCTGTTTTCTATATTAGCCCATCAGAAATTGAAATCAACGACTTGAAACGTTGGATACAAAAATCAAGGGTGATTCAATGGGACTATAAAAACATTGTAAAAAGAAAAGGGCGTTTAGAAAAATTGAAATAGCATGAAAGCAACACCTGAACACAACGAGCGAATAGCAAAAATGACTTTTGCGTCGGTGTATCCGCACTATGTCACAAAAGTGGAGGGCAAAGGCCGGACAAAAGAAGAATTACATCAAGTGATAGCGTGGCTCACCGGCTTTGATGCCCAAAAACTGCAAGAATTGATTGATGAAAAAGCAAATTTTGAGGCTTTCTTCCAGAAAGCAAAATTGAACCCAAATGCCAATCTGATAACAGGCGTAATTTGTGGTTATCGGATAGAAGAAATTGAAAATCCGCTCACCAAACAAGTTAGGTACCTGGACAAGTTGGTGGACGAAATAGCGAAAGGTCGGAAGATGGAAAAGATTTTAAGAACTGCCTAGGACTGTGTTTGAGATTTAAATTCCCATCCTCGCTTTCATCAAAAACTCCACTATCCGAAATTCAATCTCCACGTCAATATCTTGCGCCTCTGCTTTCGAGACTTCGAGCGTGTAGGTCAGTTGCCGTTGTGGTTGTAAACCAAAATCTCCTTGGAATAGATGCAGCGGTATTATTTCTCCTCACCTATCAATAAAAAGGATGGGTTGAAGTTGGGGAAAACAACAGATATTACCAGCCTTTTTGAGGCTGTGAGAAACTCCCGGCTAGTCATCCAAGCCACAATCACCGAAATCACGTTATGAAATATTTCACCTGTTTCCTCCCCCTGTTTTTTAGTTTTATTCATTTCAATACTTTTTCACAGCAATCAAATGTGCCGGGCAGCATTGAAAGCAAATCATTTGACCCATCCACCTTATTGTGGTACGATGCCCCCGCCCAAAAATGGGAAGATGCCCTGCCAGTGGGCAATGGCCGCTTGGGAGCAATGGTGTTTGGCAAAAACGGGGAAGAAAGAATCCAACTGAATGAAGAAACCTATTGGTCGGGCGGACCTTACTCCACAGTGGTCAAAGGTGGTTACAAAGCTTTGCCCGAAATTCAGAAACTGGTATTTGAGGAAAAATTTTTGGCAGCACATAACTTATTTGGGAGAAAACTGATGGGTTACCCAGTGGAGCAAATGAAGTACCAGTGCCTTGCCAACTTGCACTTGTTCTTTAAGAACCAGGACAGTATTGCCAATTACAAAAGATGGTTGAACCTCGAAGACGGTGTTGCAGGAGTCAGTTACTCGGCCAATGGTGTTACCTATCAAAGAGAAGTATTTGCTTCGGCACCTGACCAAGTGATTGTTGTGCGCATAACGGCCGATAAACCAGGCAGCATTTCCTTTACCGCCAACCTGCGTGGGGAGAGAAACCAGGCACATTCCAATTATGCCACCGATTATTTCCAAATGGACCCTTACGGAAAGGATGGGC
>JAHEAS010000720.1:0-1833 GCA_024642645.1 Saprospirales bacterium
GAGCCCACGACAAGGTTGAGGTAAGCCGTATATATGAGGCAAGGCCAGGGTTTCCTGCCACTGCTTTTGAGGGGAATCCGAACAAATCCAGCCTCAGCGCTGGTGATGTGTCACTCACGCCCGATGCCAGCAAGGTTTTCTATACAATATGCAAAGGCGATTTTGGTAAAAATGAGGACTGTGAAATCTGGTTTCGTATGCGGGAATACGAAGGTAATTGGGGCCCTGCAAAAAGGCTGCCGGAGCAGGTAAACCTGAGGGGCTATTCTTCTACACAGCCTTCCGTTGGCTGGGACAAAGTTCAGAAAAAATACATACTGTACTTTGCAAGCAATAGGCCGGGTGGCCGTGGTGGCATGGACATTTGGTGCAGCACAATCAACAGAGACGGTTCATTTAACCAGCCATTTTGCCTCCCATTCAACACGCCACAGGACGATGTCACGCCGTTTTTTCATCAAATAACCCAAACCCTGTTTTTCAGTTCAAATGGCTGGCCCGGAAAAGGTGGTTTCGATATTTTCAGGGAATCAAAAACCACTGACGGTGAGTGGAAAGTGCCTGAAAACCTAGGCGGAATGCTGAATAGCGCTTACGACGACACCTATTATAGTTACCATGCTGTAAGCCAAAATGCCTACCTCGTTTCCAACCGCCCCAATGAAAACAACAAGGATTTTGGCAACTTCGATATTTATGAAGCCCGCATTTTTGCTGAGCTACATTTGAAGGTATTCCGCTCGTTGGACAACACGCCCGTTTACGCACCTAAAGTGAATATCGAAGACCTAAAGTCAGGTGAAATAGGTTCTTTCGCTGCTCGAAATGACCAGAACGAAATCCAATTAAAACTGGATACTGGAAAGCGCTACTTGCTCACCGTGACGGTCGATGGTTATTCTTCATACACTTACGAATTCAGTACTGAAGACATCAGTTATTTCATTCAATTGGAACGTCAGATTTACCTAAAGCGCCCTATTGACCCCTAAATTTTCAAGAAAATCAAAGTTTTTTTTATCTCCAATTTTGACCAGAACAAGTTGGAGTAACTTCGCTAATCAACTCATTTTCAACCACTTAATATTTGTGGTAAAAAATGGATGGATAAAATACCCCTCTGCTTCATTTGGTCTTCGCAAAATGCCAACCCCTTGCCATCTGGCGAATCCTGCCTTATCTTTGCACCACAATTCTTACCATCTCCTTCTCCACATTTCGATTTTTCCCGAACTCATTCTGGTTTCATTGCACACAGTTTTTTCTGACAATTCACTTACGATTTTGACCATGTCCGGCACTTGACCCGGCTATTTTTTTTATACCAAAACTTACGTACAATGTTAACCAGAATCCTTACGCTGTTAGGATGCGTCCTCGCATTCGTCAACCTGGCTGCACAGCAACCAAAAAACACCTCCAAAGCAAATTCCAATATCAAAGTTCAAAGGTTTGACAACACGATGAATTCGCCCATCGCTGACTTTGCGCCTGTCCGTTACGGTAATAGGGTCTATTTTTCAAGCCTTCGTCAAACAACGCCCGGCGGTGCTGCCACCAGTCGCATTTTCTCCTACACGCCCGGCCATGAGCCAACGCTCGATACCGAATTCAATCCCAAAAACAACAACAGCCATGTGGCCTGTCCCACACTGATGCCCGATGCCAGTCGGATGTACTTCACCCTCTGCCGGGACGAAGCGATGAAGGACTGTGAAATCTGGTACCGAGACCGGGAGTACGAAGGTACCTGGGGCGTTGCTCAAAGACTGCCAGAATTCATCAACGTCCGGGGTGCGAACACCGCTCAACCGGCCATTGGATGGGATGCCA
>JAHEAS010000720.1:1843-2705 GCA_024642645.1 Saprospirales bacterium
CTGTTTTTCGCCTCCAACCGGGCAGGCGGCAAGGGGAACATGGATATTTGGGCCAGTACCATCACCTGGGACGGCAAGTTTGAAGCGCCCGTTTGCCTTCCGTTCAACACCCCAGAAGACGAAGTGACGCCGAGTTTTAGCCAAACGGGGCAGACCTTGTTTTTCAGTTCCAACGGCCTGAAAGGACTGGGCAGGTTTGACGTTTTTACCATACAAAAATCGAAGGATGGCAACTGGGCCAGTCCCATAAACCTTGGAAGACCCTTCAATTCAGCCTACGACGATATGTTTTACACCTACCATGAGTCTTCGCAAACGGGCTACCTCGCTTCTGACCGTCCTGGCTCCCTGTGCAACGACAGTATTGAAGGTTTTGGTTGTTTCGATATTTACGAAGTGAAGAAGAATATGCCTGTTATCGTCCCAAGTTCACCGAATGAAGGGGCCGCCGCCCCGGAACGTTAGCTGTAGCTTTTTAGACAAAAAAATCTTTGATTAATTAGACGAAAAAGTAGGTAATTTTCGCCCCAATTTCCGAAGCCAGAAGAGAACGAAAGGCCGGAAGCAATCGTCGCTTTCGGCCTTCTGGTTTTCAGATGCTTTGGCTCAACCAACCTGCCTTATGTCTGTCAGCAAAACGAGTCCTACGATTGGTAAGAACCTCAAAATGGCGGCTTGGGCAGCCAGCGCCGCCGCACTGTTGCTCACCGGAGCTAATTTCATCAGCCCAGGCTTGCTTCCAACCGCTGTGCTGACTGTGGCAAGATGGGTAGCAATTCTCATGCTCACCGTGATTTGCTGGAAAAAAAGCAACCTCACGGCCTGGATTTTTTTCAGCATGGTGGTCGGCGTGGAAGTAGGT
>JAHEAS010000067.1 GCA_024642645.1 Saprospirales bacterium
CGGCCTCGACGACCTCGAAATCAACGAACTCATCTTCGACAATCTCGACGTGCAGCGCCTGTTACAACGGGCAACCAAGCGTTTCGATGGCGGCTACACCATGGCCGGGATGATCGGCCACGGCGATGCTTTCGTGATGCGGGACCCCAATGGCATCCGCCCCGCATTTTACTACCAAGACGACGAGGTGGTGGTCGTCACCTCCGAGCGGGCACCCATTCAGACGGCGTTCGACGTGCATTTTTCAAAAATAAAAGAAATAGAACCAGGCCACGCTCTCATCATTAAACGGAACGGAATCGTTAGCGAGTTGCCCTTTTCCGAACCCGCCGAGCGGAAGTCCTGCTCATTTGAGCGTATCTACTTCTCGCGTGGCAACGACCGGGACATCTACACCGAGCGCAAACAGCTCGGCGACCAGCTTACCACTGCCGTGCTCGAAGCTGTTGACCACGACCTTGAGCACACCGTTTTTTCCTTTGTGCCAAACACCGCCGAGAGCGCTTTTTTCGGTTTGGTAAAAGGCATTGAAAAACGACTGAACGATATCAAGGCAAAAAAAATCCAAGACCTCGGCGAAAACCCCTCCACAGAGGCACTGCAAAAAATACTCGCCCTTACACCACGGGTAGAGAAACTGATACACAAGGACGCCAAACTGCGCACCTTCATCGCCGATGACAGCTCTCGTGACACCATGGTCACGCACGGCTACGACGTCACCTACGGCCTCATCCGCAACGAAGAGGACACCCTCGTGCTTCTCGACGACAGCATCGTTCGGGGAACAACGCTGAAGGAAAGCATCATCCGCATCGCAGCACGGCTGCGCCCCAAGAAAATCCTCGTTGTGAGCAGCGCCCCGCAAATCCGATACCCGGACTGCTACGGCATTGACATGTCGAAGATGAAAGACTTCGTGGCCTTCCGTGCCCTTGTGGAACTGTTAAAAGACACCAAACAATCCCACCTCCTTGATGAAACCTACGAGCGGTGCAAGGCACAACTCCTTTTGCCAAAGGAGCAAATGACAAACGAAGTACAGGCACTCTATTCCCATTTTACCGATGAAGAAATCAGCCTGAAAATCGCTGAAATCGTGACGCCCAAGGGCATCAAGCCAAAGGTAGAGGTCATTTATCAGTCCATTGAGGGCCTGCACAACGCCTGCCCGAACCACCTCGGCGATTGGTACTTTTCCGGCAATTTCCCCACGCCCGGCGGTGTGAAAGTAGTAAACCGGGCATTCGTCAACTACATGGAGGGTAAAGATGAGAGAGCGTATTGAGCAATTTTAGGCCTTTAGGCTCTCCGATATCAGGTTGTGCCATTTACCCTGCAGCTCCAAATGGATACTATATAAATAGCTGTTTTTTGCATTGTAAAACTCTAGTTGTACGGGCGCAAGAAAGCTTTCCTTTGAGACGAATTCCAATCCAAGTTGGTCAACTACTTGTGAACTGCCCTTGCCTGAAGACGTGTGGCTCTGACTGATTCTTTTACACTGGGCTATCGTGGCTAAATCCACAAATTTTTGTTCGTCGCCACCTTCCAACTCCCTCAAAAACAATGCTTTACGGGCATTTTTATCAATACCAACCATGATATTATCCCAACAGTCGCTTTCTGTGATATTAAGTTGAAGCTGTGTTTTTAAATTGTTGAACTTGAGAGCCAAACCCTTTTTCTTTTTGTTGCCTGAGCGCATCAGCATCCAAATTGGTACAATTATCATCGCCAAAAAAATAAGTACCGAAGCGGTATTTGAAATTTCCATTTTTCTTAAAATTAAATTGATGATGCCCTGCAAATGGCCGCAGCCCGGCTGGAGGCCAAAGTGGTCTTCAAGCCAACTGACTCAAGCACGTCCTAGATGCAGTGACGATTGAAATTCAGCCTGACAAACAGTTTGTCAGGCCCAATTGAAATGGGTGGGATGGAAGACACGGCTCCCTGAAACTAGCCCACCAGCCTAAAACCGGCAGGTATCACCAAAATTGATGGAAAGGATAAATGGCATCGGTCGAGGAGAAACCGATGAGAAGGAACTTTGTGAGCAGGAAATAACCAACGCCCGAAATCTGTTGGGCGTTCAAAAAAGCAGTTCTCGCAACTGCCCAACCGACAGGATGCTTGAAACTGGGAGCACCATTGCCCTGGCCAGTCCCGGTGCAATGCCACTCTTCCGTTAGGCCGTAAATTGGGAGACCGCCTGTCGCAGAATCTAGCTGGCTTTGCTCGCAATGGGCCTTGGGATATGCCACCTGCCCACCACTGCTAACGTGAGTACCCAAGTTGGCGAATGCCAACAGTGCGATGCTCAGATAAGCGGCTATTTTATGGATGGGTTTCACGGGTGCAAAGTTGCGGGAAAAAAGAATGTAATACTAGATTATTTCAGAGTGGCAATTCAATACTTCACACACACATTTTTTGCCTCCGTAAAAAACCGCAGCGCCTCCGTGCCTCCCTCTCGGCCCACCCCGGAATTTTTCACGCCACCGAAAGGTGTCCGCAAATCCCGCAGCATCCAGCAGTTCACCCAGACGATGCCAGCTTGCAGCCGCTCGGCCATGCGGGTTGCCCGGCTGATGTCCTGCGTCCAGAGCGTGCAGGCTAGGCCGTACTGCGTGCCGTTGGCAAGTGCAAGGGCTTCTTCTTCCGTATCAAAAGGTTGGATAGTGACCACTGGCCCGAAAATCTCCTCCTGGTTGGTGCGGCAGCCTTTCGGCAGGCCCTCAATGACGGCGGGCGTGAGGTAATAGCCGCCTGAAAGTTCAGTGTTGGGCTTGACGATTTCACCTCCGCACAGGATGGAGCCACCTTCTTGCTTCGCAATGTCGAGGTGTCCAATCACCTTGGCCCGGTGTTGCTCACTGACGAGGGCGCCGAGGTCATTGTCGGGGTCGGTGGGGTCACCCGTTTTCAAGGCTTTGGCCCGCTTTACCAGTTCGTCCCGGAATTTATCATAGATTTTTCTTTCCACATAAATCCTTGATCCACAAAGGCATATCTGGCCGTTGTTGGCAAAACTGGACCGTACGGTAGTGCTCACCGCTTCCTCGAAATTGCAGTCGGCGAAGATGAGGTTAGGGTTTTTGCCGCCCAGTTCCAGCGATAGTTTTTTGAACATCGGCGCAGCGGTGCGGGCGAGGATGCGCCCTGTGGCCGTGCCGCCCGTGAAGCTGATGGCCTTTGTCTTTTGGTGTTCCACAATGGCTTGCCCCGCCTTTGGGCCGAGGCCATGAACGATGTTCAGCACACCAGCGGGCAGACCGGCTTCGATGCAGGTTTGCGCCAGCAAAAAAGCCGTCATTGGCGTCAGTTCTGAAGGCTTGGCCACCACGCAGTTGCCAGTGGCAAGGGCTGGCGCTATTTTCCAAGTGAAAAGATAGAGCGGCAAATTCCATGGCGAGATGCAGCCGACAGTACCGATTGGCTGGCGCAAAGTGTAGTTCACCGCCTGCCCCTCCATCTGGTGCGATTCCGCCCCAAAGTGCAAAATGGCCGTGGCAAAGAAGCGGATATTGGCCTGCGCCCGTGGAATGTCCACCGTGCGGGCAGTGGTGATGCCTTTGCCGCTATCCCGGCTTTCTGCTTGCGCAAATACTTCCAGCCGCTCCTCGATGAGGTCGGCGATGCGGTGCAAGATGCGGTAGCGTTCATTTACCCCACAGCTCGACCAAGCAGGGAAAGCCGCCTCGGCAGCGTCCACAGCGACCTGCACATCGGTGGCGTCCGAGTCTGGGATATGGGAATAGACTTGCCCGGTACCGGGTTCGTAGTTGTCGAGCCAACCGCCGTTGAGGGCGGGGGCGAGTTGGCCGTTAATGTAGTTTTGTATTTTTATCAATTTCCTTGAATTTCCATTTTACCCAATCCACCCCTTCCCTGCCAAATACTCCGCGATCTGCACGGCATTAGTCGCAGCGCCCTTGCGGAGATTATCGGCCACAATCCAAAGATTCAGGCCGTTGGAGATGCTCTCGTCCCGGCGGATGCGGCCCACGAAGACCTCGTCCTTGTGGCGGGCGAAAAGCGGCATGGGATACTGGAAGTTTTCCACGTCGTCCACAACGACGATGCCAGGGGCGGTTTCAAGCAGGTGGCGCACTTCAGTCAGTTCGAAGGGCTTCGAAAACTCCAGATTCACGCTCTCGGAGTGGCCACCGAGCACGGGTACCCGCACCGTCGTGGCGGTTACGGCGATGCTGTCGTCGCCCATGATTTTCTTGGTCTCGTTCACCATTTTCATCTCCTCCTTGGTGTAACCGTTTTCGGTGAAAACGTCGATATGCGGCAGCACGTTTTCGAAAATGGGGTGCTTGTAGGCCATTTCTTCGGGTTCGGGGGTGAAGCCTTTTTGCTCCAGTTGGTATTGTTTCACGGCCTTCACGCCGGTGCCGGTGATGCTCTGGTAGGTGCTCACGACCACCCTTTTTATCCCAAAGGCCTTGTGCAGCGGCTCCAGCGCCACCACCATTTGTATGGTGGAGCAGTTGGGGTTGGCGATGATTTTATCTTCTGGCGTGAGGGCATCAGCATTCACTTCCGGCACGACGAGCTTCTTCGTGGGGTCCATACGCCAGGCGGAGGAGTTGTCAATAACGGTGGTGCCGACCTCGGCAAACTTGGGTGCCCATTCCTTGGAAGTTGTACCGCCAGCGGAAAAAATGGCCACATCTGGGCGGGCGGCAATGGCGGCCTCCATGCTGACGATAGTATATTCCTTGCCGTTAAATTGGATGGGCTTGCCTACCGAGCGTTCCGAAGCGACTGGCAAAAACTCCGTCACCGGGAACTTGCGCTCCTGCAACACTTCCAACATGACCGTGCCAACCAATCCGGTGGCCCCAACAACTGCAACTTTCATTTCTGTATCAATTTATTAAAGTGCCTTTGGTAAAAACTGGAAGATTTGTCCAGCTTCCCCATCTTCGCACTTGGGATGAAAAAGGTTTGCAAAGATAAGGGCTTGATAATTTTTGGTGAAAAAAATCAAGGCCACAGTGCAACTGTATTCCTTCAAATAGCCCTCCTTCATCTGGTGCAGCATGGAATCTGCGCCAATTGCGTTTCAAAAACACCAAATCCCCCTATCTTGCGGCGCTAATTTCAAATTCAAAAAATTCTGTACAGATGACCCGATTGTTTATTTTTTGTGTGATGCTTGTATTTTCGAGCGCCGCCGTGGCGCAGGACTTCAATTTTGGTTTCAAGACCGGCCTGAACTTCAGCAATATAAAAGGCGATTTGGAGAAAGGCGATGGTTACAAAGAATCGCTCGACCAAAACATCGGCTTCCAGTTCGGGGCCACTTTCGCATGGCACATTACCGATATAATGGGGCTTCGGGGTGAGTTTATGTACAGCCAGAAAGGCACGAAACGGAGCTTTGATGGTGCTTCATACTACAAATTCTTTACGCCTACCAATGAAATCGTCATAACCAATGGTGTCAGAAAGGAAGACCTAAACGTGAGCAATTCCTATTTGGAACTGCCGATTTTGGGCTATTTCAAGCCACACAGCCGCATAGAATTCTACGGGGGAATGAGCTTCGGACTGCTCGTGAATTCCTCTGCATTCGGCAATCTTAAATTTAGTGAAATTAATGGAGCACCTGCAAATACCACATTTGACCACGAACTTGACTTCAAATACCTTTCCGATAAGCCAAGGGAGGCCACCTACGCAAACCCTGCCGAAACAGTTAATATCAATGGCGACAATGTGCCTTACCCACAGACTGCGGGCGCATATTTTGATTTCGTCGAGAGCCAGGGCAAGCTCTACAAAGCCTTCGACCTCGGTGTGGTGGGCGGCGTGTCCATTTACCTGAGCAAGAGCCTCTACCTCTCTGGCCGGATAAATTACGGCCTTTTGGACGTTACAAAAACCAAGGCCGACGTGTCGCTTTCCAGCTTGGACAACGGCAATTTCATATCCCGGAACGACGACGACCGCAATTTTTCGACCCAGATTTCGATTGGGTTTTCGTTCTAAAAGTTTTTCTTAGACATAATTTTAATCTATCAAGCTGGGCATCCCACCCTTGGCCATGTTTTTGCCAGCTACTCAACAAATGCTGCTGATTTTTTCGGCCATTGTTTTCATCCAATTTATCTTTACCAGCTTGGGGAAAACTCTCCATTTACTTTCGCTCGGACACACAACATATTTTCTCAGCATGAAAAAGATTTTTTCTACCCTCGTATTGGTCAGCTTGGCCATTTGCCTTTTTTCCCAAACCAAACAAAATCCGTGGCTCGATGCCCCCGAAAGCAGCTTCGCAAAAAAAAGCGGCGAACGCCAAATCGTGCCTACCAAGTACCGTACCCTTTCCCTCAGCCTCGATTTGCTGAAAGCCAACCTGAGCGAAGCCCCGATGCGCTTTACACCAGAAGCGGAAAACTCACCTGTGAAACTGGCCATCCCGATGCCCGACGGCACCACGGAGGAGTTTCAAATGGTGGATGCACCCGTCATGCACCCCGACTTGGCGGCCCGCTACCCTTACATGCGCTCCTTTGCTGGCTGGAGCAATGCCGACCGCACAGCCTACCTGCGCTGCGGCTACACCCAGAAAGGCTTCCACGGTATGATTCTCTCCGCCAACCACAGCACGGTCTATATTGACGCTTTCGCCGAAGGCGACGACCTGCATTACATCAGTTATTTTAAAAAAGACTACCCCAACCCGCACACGGATTTTGAGTGCTTGGTTGAAGACGTGTCCCTCAATCCGCAATCCCTGCCTACCGGACAGGCAGGCCCAATCGCAAGTCCGCAATCCCTGATGGTCGGCGACTGCCAACATCGCAACTACGCACTCGCACTCGCCTGTACGGGCGAGTACGCCAGCTTCCACGGTGGCACGAAGCCGCTCGTGCTGGCCCAGTTCAACGTGGCGATGACCCGTGTGAATGGTATCTACGAAAAGGACTTGGCTGTGACGATGACCATGGTTGCCAATACCGACCTCCTCATCTACCTCAACGCTGGCTCCGACCCCTACACTAACAACAGTGGTTCGACGATGCTCAACGAGAACCAAGCGACCTGCAACGCTGTCATCGGCAATGGCAACTACGACATCGGCCATGTGTTCAGCACGGGCGGCGGTGGTATTGCGCAGCTGAACGCTGTTTGCAACAATAGTGGCAAGGCAAGAGGGGTGACTGGCTTGGGAAGCCCCATCGGCGACGGGTTTTACGTGGATTATGTTTGCCACGAAATGGGCCACCAGTTCGGCGGCAACCACACCCAAAACAACGACTGCAACCGGAACAGCGCCACGGCCATGGAGGTCGGCAGTGGCACGACCATCATGGGCTATGCAGGTGTTTGCGCACCAAACGTCCAGAACCACAGCGACGATTATTTTCACGCCGTTAGCCTGGGAGAAATCACAAACCACCTGCTCGGCGCTGGCAATTCCTGCGCCACCACGACCGCCTCCGGCAACAACGCCCCAAACGTGTCGGTGACCCAAAATTCGTACACCGTACCCATTTCCACCCCGTTCGTATTGACGGCACAGGGACAAGACAGCGACCCCTCCGACGTATTGACTTATTGCTGGGAGCAAATGAACAACCAAGTGGGAACGCAACCGCCACTGTCCACAAATACCGTCGGCCCCGTGTTCCGCACTTTCAACCCTACTACCTCCGAGAAACGCTACTTCCCAAACTTGGCCGCCATCATCGCTGGCACCACGCCAACGTGGGAAGTGCTGCCGAGTGTAGCCCGCTCGATGGCCTTCCGATGCACGGTACGTGACAACCACCCAATCGCCGGCTGCACGGACGAGGCAAACGTGACGCTCAATTTCAGTGCAGCTGCCGGGCCCTTCGTCGTCACCAACCCGAACACCGCCGCCATCACGTGGACGGGTGGCAGCACGGCCATCGTGACTTGGAACGTGGCCAACACCACGGCTCCACCCGTAGCGGCAAGTGAAGTGGAAATACTGCTTTCCGCCGACGGCGGCAACACCTACCCATACACGCTTTCGGCATCCACCAACAACGATGGCACAGAGATGATACTTGTGCCCAACATCGCCACTACGCAAGCGAGGGTGATGGTGAAAGCACTGGGCAATGTTTTCTTCGACATTTCCAACCAAAATTTCAAAATCCAGCTAGCGGTAGTGCCGAGTTTTACCCTCATCACCACGCCAGCTTCAGCCGCCGCTTGCCAAAGCGGAACAGCCAATTTCAGCTTCGAAATGCTTCAACTCGCTGGCTTCAACACAAACGTGAACTTCACGGCGACAGGCGTACCGGCTGGTGCAACGGCCATATTTACCCAAAATAACGTACCGCCACCCGCCACGGTGGACTTAGTCATCGACAACCTGGCGGGCGTGACACCTGGCACCTACCCCATCACGGTGACTGCAACTGGCGGCTCCGTCACGCAGACCTCAAACCTCACGCTGGTGGTGCTGAACCAAGTGACCACAGGCACAACCCTCAGCACCCCTGCTGACGGGGCAGAAGTCACTGACTTCCAGCCCACACTGACTTGGACGGCTGTCGCCAATGCTTCCGAATACCTCATCGAGGTTTCGGAGTCACCCTCGTTCAATTCGCTTTTTGCCAGCGGAACAGCGACCACCAATAGCTTTCAAGTGCCTACACCATGTGCTTCACTAGGTGTTTATTATTGGCGAGTGCAGGCGCAAAACCCTTGTAGCCAGAGTGATTTTTCTCCAACTTTTGCCTTCCACCTCGGCACCATCGGCTGCCAAACCTTCACGGCCACTGGCTTGCCACTGGCCATTCCGCTCGTGGCGACCAGCGTGACCAAGACGCTGAATGTGCCGGCCAATTTGTCAATAAGCTCCGTGCAGGCTAACATGAACATCGCCCATACCTACGTCGGCGACCTAGATGTGGAGCTGACCTCCCCGCAGGGAACGACCCTGCAAATCTTCGACCGCCCGGGCGTGCCAGCCAGCAATTTTGGCTGCGCTGGTGATAATATTGTAGCCAGTTTTGCTGATTTGTTCACCAACTCGGCGATGGTTTTCGAAAATACTTGCCTCGGTACCACGCCGACCATCAGCGGCAACTACCAGCCGATAGACCCGTTCGATGGCTTTAGCAGCGAAAGTTCGATGGGCAACTGGTCGCTCAAAATCACCGACAGTTACGATGACGACGGTGGGGCGCTGAACAATTGGTCGCTCGACATCTGCGGCCTCGTACCTTCCCCATTGGCGGTGCTGTTAACAAATGAGGTGCTTACTGTGCCGCAAGGACAAAGTGCCGTCGTTTCACAAACCTACCTCCAAGGCCAGGGCAACCCGAATAGTCAAGTGGTTTTTACCCTACTTTCCCTTCCGGTGAATGGCAACCTGATAATTGGCGTGGACGCCCCCAGTGTTGGCACCACATTTACCCAAGCCGACATTGACGCTGGCCTGCTCTCCTATCAGCACGACGGCAGCATGACCACCAGCGATGAGTTTGAATTCGACATGGTTGACAATGCCGGAAGCTGGCTTCATGCACAAGTTTTTCATATCAACATCATACAGAATAACTTGGCCGCGACCATTGCCATCACGCAGGGCATCAATTGTGCTGGGGAAAACGATGGGGAAATCACCGTCACTGCCAGCGGTGGCAGCGACCCACTGGAGTACAGCCTGAACGGCGGGACTTTCCAAAGCAGCAACGTTTTCAGCGGCCTCGCTCCCGGCGACTACGTCGTGGAGGTGATGGACGCCGATGGGTTCACCATCACTACCGCAAGCGTGACCCTCACAGCACCCACTGCCATTTCGGCCTCTGCTAATGTAAACAACGACCAAATCACGGTGACGGCCAACGGCGGTACGGGCAGTTTGGAATACAGCATCGGTGGGGCATTCCAAAGCAGCAATATTTTCAGCGGCGTGCCCAATGGTACGTACACCGTTACCGTAATGGATGCCAATGGCTGCACTGCCACAACTACGGCAGTCG
>JAHEAS010000721.1 GCA_024642645.1 Saprospirales bacterium
AATGACGAACTGGTGACTTTTATCTGGCAGGCATCGTTGCCCAAAACAGGCGGTGACCAACCCGCCCGCTTCGACTTTTTCATCAATGGAAATAAATATTTCAGCTTTACACGCCCCCGCAACGAGGCCGAAAAGGACTGGATGCTGAAAAACGGAAGGACGGAGCTGTCATTCATTGCCGCCGAGGTGGAGGACGACAAAGGGAATTATTTCGGCTATCAATTCCTGACCGTTCCCCGAAAGGATTTTCCGGCTGGCAAAACGCTCCAGCTGAAGGTTGCGCCGGAAGAAGCCATCTTGCCGGATGCTTACAGCGCCTATCAAAACGTGGTGCAGCCTTCCTTGCAGGTCTTTGCTTTGCAGGCCATCAAGCAGCGGGAAGGGAAATTGCAACAACCCATTTTTATGGAGTTTATCCATACCGGTCTGCCCGTTTCGGCAAATGTTTTTTTGGATAAAAAACAGCAATACAAACAAACGCTCCAGCCGGGTCTGAACCGGTTTTATATCTGGGTGGACAAGGTAACCGTAGTTCGTCCGGCACTCGTAGAACTCGTTTTTGACAACAAAGAAAAAACAAGCTGGCAACAAGCGATAACGCTGAAACCCGTGCGGCCATTCGAGGTGTATCTCCTGCCGCACTCGCACGTGGACATTGGGTTCACCCACTTGCAGGACGAGGTGGAAAAATTGCAGTGGCGTAATTTCGAGCAGGGCATCGAGCTCGCTAAAAAGACCGCCGACTACCCCGACGGTGCTCGCTACAAATGGAACGTGGAGGTCCTTTGGGCGGTGGATGGCTATTTGAAAAACAAACCCGAAGCAAGCCGAAACGCTTTTATTGAGGCAGTAAAAAATGGCTGGATAGGGCTGGATGCGCTCTACGGCAGCGAACTCACTGGCCTGCAACGGCCGGAGGAACTGATGCACGTCACCAGTTTTGCCAATGAAATGGAGCGGGATTACGGCGTCAAAATCAACTCCGCCATGATTACTGACGTGCCCGGCTACGCTTGGGGCATTGTGCCGGCACTGGCGGAAAGCGAGGTCAAATATTTCTCCATTGGCCCGAACCACATGCCGCAAAAGGCACATGGTGGCTATCAGGTCGGCCTCACTTTCGAAGCGTGGGGCGACGTGCCGTTTTATTGGGAGTCGCCTTCCGGCAAAGACAAGGTACTGTTCTGGATGACCCGGCACGGCTACTCGTGGTTCCACGACTGGCTGCTTGGCAAAATCAGGCCTACTGGTGGCACGCCCATCTTGAAATTCCTCGGTGAACTGGACAGCGAAAACTACCCCTACGACCTTGTGCAAATCCGCTACACCCTCGGCGACAATGGTGGCCCCGACAACGATATGCCGGAGTTTGTGCGGGAATGGAATGAAACTTACGAGTACCCGAAATTCCGCATCGCTACTACGTCGGAACTGTTCCAGAATTTTGAGCAAAAATATGGCGACAAACTGCCAACGCATCGGGGCGATTTCACGCCCTATTGGGAAGACGGTGCAGCTTCCTCCGCCCTCGAAACCGCTACAAACCGAAACACTGCCGAACAACTTGTTCAGGCTGAAACCGCCTGGGCGATGATGGGTGAAAAGGACTTCCCTAACGCTGAATTTGACGAAGCATGGACCAACGTGTTGCTGTTTTCGGAACATACCTGGGGGGCTTTTTCCAGCAAGTCAGACCCGGACGAGGCATTTGCGCTCGACCAGTGGAAGGTGAAAAAAGGCTTTGCCGACAACGCCGACAGGCAGGCCAAGACCCTGATGGACAAGGCCCTGAACAAGGTGAAAAAGCCCGGCGAATCGGTCGCTTCCTTTCTTGTCTTCAATACCAATTCTTGGGAGCGTAACGAGTTGGTCAAACTTCCAGTGGACTGGAAAACGGCAGGTTTGACTGTGTTTAACGAAAAAGGAAAGGCGCTCACGACACAAACTTTGTCCACCGGAGAAGTCGCTTTTTTGGTGGAAAATATCCCGCCGTTCAGTGCCGTCCGTTTTACCCTTAAAAAGCAAAAGGAGGAAAAAACAAAACCCACTGGGGCGAAGGCGGACGGCTTCACCTTGGCCAACGAATATCTTACGGTAAAAATTGACGCCACCACCGGCGCCATCGCCAGCATTCGCCACAAAGACCAGCCGTTCGACCTCGTGGATGCTGCCGACAGCTACGGGTTCAACGAATACTGGTACACTGGCAAGGACGCCGCAAATCCCCGCCGAAGTTCCAATCCTGTGATAAAAATCAAGGAAAACGGACCGCTCGTCACCTCGATTATTGTGGAGGCGGACGCACCCGGTGCAAATCGTTTTACCCGTGAAATCCAAATTACTGCTGGCATCAACCGGGTGGACATCACGAATTTTGTGGACAAGAAAAAGGTGCTGGATGATGAGAACCTTCGCTTTTCTTTCCCATTTAACGTGCCTGACGGAAAGGTTCGGATTGACCTTGCCTGGGCGTTGATGCAGCCGGAAAAAGACCAGCTGAAAGGGGCGAACAAGAACTTTTTCTGCGCCCAGCATTTTGTGGATATCTCCAACGAGAACGATGGCGTCACCTGGGCGAACCTCGATGCCCCGCTCGTTGAAACTGGCGAAATGCAGGGCCAGCGCTGGATGAGCGACCTCGCCACGGAGCCATGGCTGAAAACCTGGCAACCCAGCACCCGCCTGTTTTCATGGGCGATGAA
>JAHEAS010000722.1 GCA_024642645.1 Saprospirales bacterium
CCACGCCGGCGCCTTTTAATCGCAAATCGTATATCGCTCAATCGTAAATCATTTCCCGTTCCCCTTCTCCAGCGTTTTGATCAACATCCCCTTCGTCACCTTGTCCCGAAGTTCCATCCCGTTCAGAATGGCAAGCTCTTCCATGCGAGCACTGGGCTGGTTGTTTGCCTTGAGGGCATCGGAAAGGGTCTGGTCCTTTGCCACTGTCACGATTTTGATTTTATCAGCGTAAACGTTGATTTTGCTCTGGTCGGTTAGCGATTTAAACCCTTTAAACGAATTGGTAAAAGTGCTTTCAAACCCGTTGAAATTAGGCGTTTCGCTCAGGCCGGTGAACTTGTAAATTACCCCATTGTACTGAATCAAGTACATCAACAAACGCACCTGCGGGTTGAGGTCGGCGGTGAAGGCGATGGCATCGTTACCGTTCACGGAAATATTCTGGCTATTGATGACTCGAAGGCTGTCGGCTGAGATAGCGGCTTGTTTGGCCTGTGCCAGTGTCTTTTCACCTGCCAAGGTGAAGATGATGGCGGCCTTGCCATCCTTCGGAGCTATCTGGACTTGTGAGTTGGAGTTGATGGTCTGCCATGCCTTCGGTGTCGGAAACTGAAACTTCAATTGTGGGTGATAAAACACATCATTTTCCACATAACCCAACTGCGGGTCTTCGCCGTATGTCAGCCCGTCAATCATGCGCAGGTACTTGTCCCGGTTCACGTTCAACGTTTTGGGAGCAGTGGCTTTTGCCTGTTCCTTGGTGGCAAGGTTGTTCACCCGTACATACCGGTCACCTGGGTCGGGGTGGGTGCTGAGGAAGGTCGGAATGTTGCTGCCGGAAGCATCCTGAATCCGTTTGATGGTGTTGAAAAATCCGGCCATCTCGTGCGCATCGTAACCTATTTTGGTGGAATACTCCACGCCCAGTTTGTCTGACTGGCTCTCGTGGTTACGACTAAATTTCAGGAACATGAGGCCAAGCCCCGTCTGCGCCAAATCGGAGTATTGCCGGAATTTCTCCGAAGCCAACATCGCACCGATGAAGCCGATTTGTGCCAAAATCTGCTGGCTTTGTTGCTGTGCTGAGTGGCGAGCCGCAACATGACCAATCTCATGTCCCAACACCCCGGCAAACTCCGCCTCATTGTTGAAATGTGCCATGATGCCCCGGGTAAAATATACGTAGCCGCCCGGCACTGCAAAAGCGTTTACCACAGGCGAATCGAGGACACGAAACTCATAACCTATGGTAGGTCGGTGGCTGATACGGCCCATGCGCTTACCATAGTCGCTGATAAAATCTTGGAGTATTTTGTCTTCGTACAGGCCAAATTCTTGTATCACCTGGGGGTCGTAGGCAAGGCCCATCGCCTTTTCTCGTTTCTCGGACACGAGCATTAGCTGGCGCTTGCCCGTCACTGGGTTTCTGGCACAAGAGAAAATGAAAGAGGCAATGAAAAGAATGCCTAAAGCGCTAACCCGCAGGCGGAGGATGGTATTTTTCATGTTTGTTGCGTTTTTGTTTTTTGACGGAAAACTGCTCCTTGTCACACAGCAATGTGCGAACTAAGCTACGCTAAGAAAAGTAAAACCATCGGAAAAATGTTCAACTGGGAATTGATAATTGATAATTGATAATTAGCACGTCCACAATTTCAATTATCTGGCATACTTCCTTTTGCGGAGCCAAGTAAACAAAAAGCCGAACACACCCAGTAGCACTAGCGGCCCACCGATGTTAAGCAGCATCCAAAAAGTCTCCTCATCCTTGGCTTTTTGTGTATCGAGCAGGCGTAGCTTCACCTCTCGCCCACGGGCAGCAATGATACCAACATCATCACGAAGATACTCGACGGCATTGAGCAAAAAATCCTTGTTGGAGTAGGTGAATCGGTCAATTGGGTTATACCCAAGCGCCAGTGGCTGGCCAGTTTTGGCATTTACGAAATTGCGAGCGACATCTCCATCAGCCACAACAACCATGCGGGTTGGGGAACTTTGCGTCTTGTATTCTTGCCCGATTTGTTGGAGCCCGGCCTGCATCTCCGTCGTTACCCGATTTTCAAAAAAAGAGGGGAAAGTGCCTTCCAGCAGCACCGCCACTGGGATGTTTTTTTTGTCAAACGAAGCGGCAATCTCGTCGCCATAGCGCAGTATCTCGAAGTTCAGGCGGGTAATGTTGGGTTGCAGCTTGCTGTGGTCGGAGGTGGTCAGCAGCACCGTTTTCTTCACGGGCGTCTTTGTTCTTATGGTGTCAATGGACGATGGGAAATACAGGTTGATGCCATCCAGGTTCCGCACCAGTGGGTGGTTGGAGTTCGGCACAATCACTGGAAAATAGTACCAAGGGAACAAGTCCATCGAGCCTTTTTGGTCAATGACCATCGGGATTTTAGAGCATTGCAGGTCGAGCACGAGGTCAGGATTTACCCGTGCGCCATACTTGAACAGCATGTCGTTGATGTTTAGCGGATAGTCTCTGGCGATGTAGCTGTTCTGGTTGCGAAGTGAATCCAGTTCCACATTCAGCGGGTCAATGAGCCAAAGCACCGTGCCGCCGTTCATCACGTATTGGTCCAGCAGGAATAGGTCACGGTCGCTGAACGGCGCCTTTGGTTTTGCGACAATCAGCGTTTTAACTTCCGATGGGATTATTGTCGCACTGTCCAATTTGAAAGTGCCCACCTCGTAATAGGC
>JAHEAS010000723.1 GCA_024642645.1 Saprospirales bacterium
GATACAGTGTGGCGACCCTGACTCCAAAACCGCCAAACCCGAGCAACCGCTTGGCATGGGCGGCCCCGGCTACACGGTTCCTGCGGAGTTTGTTGATTCATTGTTTCACATCAGGGGAGCCATCTGTGCTGCCCGCCAAAGCGACCAAGTGAATCCGCAAAAACGCTCCAGTGGCTCACAGTTTTACATTGTTCAAGGCAAGCCATTTTCAGCGGAAGAGTTGGGCATGGAAGAAGCAAAGAAAGGCATTCGTTACACCAAGGAGCAGCGGGACGCATACACCTCAGTCGGTGGCACACCGGCGCTCGATAGGGAATACACCGTTTTCGGCCACGTGATCGCTGGTTTGGAGGTGATTGACAAAATCGCAGCTACCGAAACTGACCCCCGTGACCGCCCCAAAGTGGACATTAAGATTAAAGTAAGGGTAATTAAATAACCTAAGTTGCGGATGCTGGTTGATAAGGGTTGATTTAGTTGATAAAGGTTGATATTTAGCAGCTTGGGTGTAAAATCAACCCTTATCAACCTCATAAACCCCATCAACCAGCTTAAGTCTTAAATTATCCGCAACTTGAATTAAATAATAGCATTGAAAATGGAGAATGAGGACCCGTGTGGTACATCTTTCTCAATTCTCCATTAAAAAGGTGATACATGGAAACGAAAAAAATACTAGGTATTGACGTAGGTGCATCCGGAATCAAGGGTGCCATTGTTGACCTCGAAACAGGTGGACTGGCTACTGAGCGGATCAAACTGTCCACCCCGAAGCCTGCCACGCCCGAAGCCGTGGCCAGGGTGGTTGCCGAATTGGTCAATAAAACAGGCTACACAGGCGATATGATTGGCTGCGGCTTTCCGGCCATCGTGAAGCATGGCGTGGCTTACAGTGCTGCCAATGTTGACCCCGCCTGGATTGGTGCCAACATAGAAACCTTGCTTTCCGAAGCAACTGGCAAGAAGGTGGTCGCCGTAAACGACGCCGATGCAGCCGGTATAGCGGAAATGCACTTCGGGAAAGGGAAGGGCAAAAAAGGCACGGTGGTGCTCATCACGATTGGCAGTGGCTTAGGGTCGGCTTTGTTTTTGGATGGCCACTTGGTGCCCAATTCGGAGTTCGGGCATTTGTACCTGCACGGCATGGTTGCGGAGCATTATGTTTCCAATACCGCACGAAAAAAGTACGAAATGTCATGGTCGGGGTTTGGCAAGCGATTCAACGAATACCTACTGCACCTTGACCGAGTTTTTTCTCCAGACTTGATTATCCTTGGTGGTGGTATTAGCAACGAGTTTGACCAGTTTTCGAACAGGTTAGACAATAAACTGAATGTCACAACGGCAGCCATGTTCAACCATGCTGGTATAATTGGCGCAGCTCTTAATGCGTTTGAAGCAGCGTTTGGTGAGAATAGGGACGTTGTGGCTTGATGTAATTTCATTAAATGTTTTAAATAAAATAAAAAATGAAGCTTCTTAAAATTTCCATTTTGATGGGCTGTTTCCTTGGATTGATGGCATCATGCAAGGAAAAACCAAAGGCGGGCTACTCAACTATCAAGCTCAACGACTTTTTCGAGTTAAAGATGAGTAAGTCGGTGGCAGTAGTCGATAACGACCTGAAGCTAACATTCACAGGCGTTTCGGAGGACTCCCGTTGCCCAAGATTCACAAACTGTATTCAAGAGGGCCAGGTGAAAGTGGCACTCACAGCTGTTGTTGATGGCAAAAGCCAAGTAGTCGAATTCGTCAGGAAACCCTCTGACAATAATGCGACAACCGTCACAGTCGGCAGTTTCAAAATTCAACTGTACGATGTACAGCCCTACCCGGAAAGCGGCAAGAAAATCAATCCAGCGGATTACACGGCTCGAATCGCCGTCCGAAAAGCTGGGTAGGAACTGCTTTTGATTTTCAAAAGCCTCCTCTGCCTGTTGGCGGGGGAGGCTTTTTTTATTGGGTTGAGCTGAAAATGTTGACTTTTCACAATGTTTTCGAAGCGCTAAAACCACCTTTCGTCGGCAAAATCCAATCGTTCATCAAAAATCCCTTGCTAAAAAAGCTACCTTGTATTGCATAGTACCTTGCAGCGTATTATATTTGCATCATAATTAGACAAGAGACTTTAGGCAAGAGACTTTAGAGCGTTGGGCCGCAAGGCAGTTTTCAATCTAATTTCTAATATCTTGAACATAAAGTCTAAATCCAAAACGAACGAGCCACGTGAAATTTTAATATCAACAATGAAAGTTCAAGGACTCTTAGACAATACGACCCAGCAGATGCGGAAAGGCATTTTGGAACTCTGCATCCTCTCCATCATTTCCGATGAAGGAGAGGCCTACCCAACAGACATCATCAAACGGCTCGAAAAGTCGGAATTGATGGTGGTGGAAGGAACGATGTACCCGCTGCTCGCCCGCCTAAAAAGTGCCGGGCTACTTGACTACACTTGGCGGGAATCGGCCAGCGGCCCTCCCCGCAAGTACTACGGACTCACAGACGACGGGAAGGAATTTCTTGGCGGCTTGATGACCACCTGGCATCAGTTGGTGAATGCCGTGAGCGACTCCACCAAAAGTTTGTCAACCAATTAAATAGGCCAGCAACTGGTTCAAAACCAATTGTTTATAATTTTAACTAACGAATTCAATCAATCATACAATGACTAAGGTATTCAATATCAATCTCGG
>JAHEAS010000068.1 GCA_024642645.1 Saprospirales bacterium
AGATGGCACCTTCTTCAACGAAGCCATCGTCCGCGCTGGCTGGGCGCAAGTCGCCACCTATCCACCCAATGTCAAACATGTAGAAACCTTCACCTCCTCAGCATCACACAGCCCCAAATCATCGAAGCCATCCACCGGGAGTACCTCGAAGCCGGAGCGGACATCCTCGAAACGAATACGTTCAGTTCCACATCCATCGCAATGGCCGACTACGATATGCAGGAGTTTGCCTACGAACTTAACCTTGCTGCAGCGCAAGTCGCCCATCGTGCGGTTGAGAATTTTGCTTCGCAAACACCCAGTAAACAGCGGTTTGTGGCAGGTTCGTTTGGCCCTCTGAATAAGACGCTTTCCCTTTCACCCGATGTAAATGACCCTGGCTTCCGTGCCGTCACTTTCGATGAGTGCGTTGCCGCCTATTACGACCAGGCTCGTGGCCTCCTCGATGGTGGCGTGGATATTTTTTTGGTAGAAACAATTTTCGACACTCTCAATGCCAAAGCTGCCCTTTTTGCCATTGACAAACTTTTCGATGAGCGAGGTGTGAAACTGCCAATCATGATTTCTGGCACCATCACGGATGCCAGTGGACGCACACTTTCCGGGCAGACCGTTGAGGCATTTTGGATTTCTGTGAAACACGCCAAACCGTTCACCGTCGGTTTGAATTGCGCACTTGGTGCCAAGGAAATGCGCCCCCATCTTGAAGCCCTCGCCGACATTGCCGACTGCTACGTCCATGCCTACCCGAACGCTGGCTTACCTAACGAAATGGGTGAATACGACCAAACACCGCACGAAATGTGTGGCTTCATCGAGGATTTTGTTGGGAGCGGCTTCGTCAATATTGTCGGAGGATGCTGCGGCACTACACCTGACCATATCCGGCACATGGCAGAGCACGTTAAAAATATGAAGCCTCGCCAAATTTCACCCAAACCTCGATACTCAACTTATGCAGGTTTGGAACCATTGATTGTCCGTGAAAACATGAATTTTATCAATGTTGGTGAAAGGACGAACGTGACCGGCAGCCGCAAATTTGCGAAGCTAATAAAGACAGGAAATTACCCTGAAGCGCTTTCCGTTGCGCAGCAACAAGTGGAGGGCGGCGCCCAAATCATTGACGTGAACATGGACGAGGGTCTGCTAGACAGTGAAGAGGCAATGGTCACCTTCCTCAACCTTGTGATGGCTGAGCCAGATATTGCGAAGCTGCCGATTATGATCGATAGCTCTAAGTTCAGCGTCATTGAAGCAGGATTGAAATGCGTGCAGGGAAAAAGCGTGGTGAACTCCATTTCGATGAAAGAAGGCGAAGCGGAATTTATCCGTCAAGCTAAGCTTGTTCGGCGCTACGGTGCTGCTGCGGTGGTAATGGCTTTTGATGAAAAAGGGCAAGCTGATACCATTGAACGAAAGGTGGAAATTTGTGCCAGGGCATTTAAGATACTGACGGAGCAAGTCGGCTTTCCAGCTGAAGACATCATTTTTGACCCCAACATATTTGCCATTGCCACTGGCATTGAAGAGCACAACGAGTACGCAAAATTTTACATTGAGGCTTGTAAGCAAATCAAGAAGCGGTGCCCAGGAGTAAAAATCAGCGGTGGTGTCAGTAACCTTTCTTTTAGTTTTCGAGGTAACGACCGTGTGCGTGAGGCAATGCATTCAGCCTTTTTATACCATGCCATCCAAGCGGGGATGGACATGGGTATCGTGAATGCAGGCATGATGGAGATTTACGCGGAAATCCCGAAGGACCTGCTCGAAATGGTAGAGGATGTGATTTTTAATCGCCGCCCCGACGCCACAGAACGCTTGACTGAATTTGCTGAAACGGTAAAGGGTAACGGGACGGTGCTGACCGGCCCAGACCTCACGTGGCGTGAGGTTTCAGTAGAAAAACGTTTGGAACATGCGCTGGTAAAAGGCATCACCGATTTCATTGATGTGGACACAGAGGAGGCGCGTCAGAAATTCCCGCAACCGTTGCACGTCATTGAAGGCCCTTTGATGGATGGCATGAATGTCGTTGGCGACTTGTTTGGCGCTGGAAAAATGTTTTTACCACAGGTGGTGAAATCAGCGAGGGTGATGAAAAAGGCTGTGGCTTATTTGACTCCGTTTATCGAGGCTGAAAAATTGCGGACGGGAGACTCCAGTGCCAAGGGCAAAATATTGATGGCAACCGTGAAAGGCGATGTGCATGACATAGGCAAAAATATTGTAGGGGTTGTGCTCGGCTGCAATAACTACGACATTGTTGACCTCGGTGTGATGGTGCCAGCTGAAAAGATTCTCGAAGCAGCAATTCGGGAAAAAGTGGATATGATTGGTCTTAGCGGACTAATTACCCCTTCCCTGGATGAGATGGTACACGTTGCCAAAGAAATGCAGCGGCAGGGTTTTACGATGCCACTGCTAATTGGCGGCGCAACGACTTCCAGGACGCATACCGCGGTTAAAGTTGAACCACAGTACAGAGGCCCAGTGGTGCACGTATTAGATGCTTCACGAAGCGTAGCAGTGGTTTCCACGTTGGCATCTTCGGATGAAAACGTCCGCTCGAATTATATCCTTGAAACGAAAAAGGACTATGCTGCGATTCGGGAACAGCGACTCAACCGCACTTCTTCCAAAAAATATTTGAGCATCAAAGAAGCACGAGCAAATAAAATTCAAATTGACTGGACGGACTACCAGCCTCCAAAACCTAGCTTTTTAGGAGTCAAAGTTTTCGAAGATTATGACCTTGAAGAATTGAGCAATTATATTGATTGGACGCCATTTTTTGCCAGTTGGGAGTTGCGAGGGAAATACCCTGAAATTCTAATGGATGAAACGGTGGGTGAGCTTTCCCGTCAGCTTTTCAATGATGCCCAGAAATTGCTCCGCAAAATTATTGATAAAAAATGGTTGACGGCCAAGGCGGTGGTTGGATTCTTCCCTGCCAATACCATTGAGGGCGATTCGATAGAACTTTTTACTGATGAGGGTAGGGGAGAGGTGTCCAAAAGTTTGCACTTTTTGCGCCAACAAGTTGAGAAAACAGCTGGGCAACCCAATATCTGCTTAACAGATTTTACAGCGCCAAAATCATCTGGAAAGCAGGATTATCTTGGTGTATTTGCCGTTTCGACAGGATTTGGCATTGATCAGTGGGTGAAACAGTTCGAGGACAACCACGATGACTATAATGCCATTTTACTAAAAGCGCTGGCTGACCGACTAGCTGAGGCATTTGCAGAACGGATGCATGAACGAGTGCGTAAGGAGTTCTGGGGCTATGCTTCCTCGGAAAAACTAGATAGCCAATCGCTCATTGAAGAAAAATACGCAGGAATACGTCCTGCCCCAGGCTACCCGGCTTGTCCAGAGCATACTGAGAAACAGAAACTTTGGGAGTTGTTGGATGTTGAGAAAAATACTGGTATTCAACTAACAGAAAGCTGTGCTATGTGGCCAGCCTCTTCGGTGAGTGGGTGGTACTTTTCTCATCCTGAAAGCAAGTATTTCACAATCGGTCAAATTTCGAAGGACCAGGTTGAAGATTATGCAAAGCGAAAGGGTATGACTACCGAGCAGGCGGAAAAGTGGCTAGGAAGTGTCTTGAACTATGATGCGTAGAGGGAAATGGCTATTCCCATCTTAGATTTCTGCTATTTTTGATGTAACGTTTCACGTTCAGCCAAAAAGCAATAAAAAGGTAAAGAATAATAGGTGAACCAAGTGCGACGAAAGAAAGGTAGATGAAATACATGCGCACACGGGCTGAGGCAAGGCCCATTTTGTCACCAAGATAGCTACATACGCCAAAGGCAGAGCGTTCCATTAAGTCTTTAACTTTCTTCATGCTGTAAAAATAGTTGGTTGCAATAAAAAACAAAGGCAGATGCTGGATAAAAAATCAGCATCTGCCTTTTATTTTTAATATCCCGATTTTTACTGCAGCTGAACCTGCTTCTCTTCCATCAATTTGCGGATATTGATGAGAGCATAACGCATCCTTCCAAGCGCAGTATTGATACTAACCCTTGTCAAAGCTGCAATCTCTTTAAAGCTCATGTCAGCATAATGCCGTAGGATAACAACCTCGCGTTGCTCAGCTGGCAGCATATCCACCAAGTGGCGAATGCGGTCATGGGTCTGACTACGCATGATGAGTTGTTCTGCGTTTGGATCTTGTGAGCCAATTACATCAAAAATGTCAAAGGATTCGTTCATGTGGACATGTGGCCTACGTTTGCCTCGGCGATGATAATCAACACAAAGGTTGTAGGAGATACGTAATGCCCATTGCCCAAATTTGCCCTCGTGGTTGTATTTGCCACTGCGCAAAGTGTTGACAATTTTAATGAAAACTTCTTGGAAGATGTCTTCGGCAAGCGTCTCATCTTTCACGAAGAGGTAGATGGACGTGTAGATTTTCTGTTGATAGCGGTCCAGTAATTCTTTGAAAGCTCTTTCGTCGCCTTCAAGGTACTGCGCGATCAGCTGGTGGTCGTTTATTGGCATTACTTGCATAACTAAAGCAAAAGTTAGATTAGAAAAAACAGTTTGCGGTTTAGTGTAGAAGTTTATGCCGTATAGAAAATCTATTTAGTGGAAATAAAGATTAAGAAATGTAAATCGCTAGTTGCAATTAAGACGCCAAATTAGTCTTTTTATAGGAGAAAATTCAAAATTGGACATTTTTAACAAAAAATTAAACAGTAGAGGACACTAAAAATGTCCTACCTGAGACATGGGAACAAAAGAAAGGTAGATTATTCAAATAGTCAAGCCAGAATCAAAATAATTGATAAATGATGTTCAATTCTGGGTTATCCCTACTTGGACAATAGGCCTACGCATCCTTGTCTTCATAGAATCATAAAAAACAATTGACGGCTGCTTATCATTAATCCAAATTTGGGTTTGGGTCGAACATCGGAATGCTAGGTAGATTGTTAAATTTGCCACCAAAGTTCTAAATCAAAAATATCATTAACATGAAAAGACGTCAGATTGTGGCAGGTAACTGGAAAATGAATTTAAATTTTCAGGAAGGTAGGGACTTGGCCAGTGAAATAATTAGGATGATAAAGCCTTCTAACACCTTGACAGTGCTTTGTCCACCATTCGTGCACCTAAATCATCTTTCCGTATTGGCAAATGGGATTTCGAATTTGGAAATTGGTGCACAGAATTGCCACCAATCTTCCTCAGGTGCTTTTACTGGCGAGGTTTCGGCTGAAATGATAAAATCCGTTGGTGCCAATTTTGTAATTATTGGCCATTCCGAAAGGCGAGAATATTTTAATGAGGATGACGAATTGTTGGCAAAAAAAGTAGATGCCGTCCTTGCAAATGACCTTCAGCCAATTTTTTGTTGCGGTGAAAAACTAGATGTCCGTGAAGCTGAAAGCCATGAAGCTTTAGTGCAGTCACAAATTGAGAAAGGTCTATTTCATCTTGACAGCGAAGCATTCGCAAAGGTCGTTATAGCCTATGAGCCAGTTTGGGCAATAGGAACAGGAAGAACGGCATCGCCAGAGCAAGCACAAGAGATGCATCATTTTATCCGTTCCCTAATTGCCAAGAAATATGGTAAATCGATTGCTTCCGCCACATCAATCTTATATGGTGGCAGTTGTAAGCCCGACAATGCCGTAGAGATTTTTAGCCAACCAGATGTTGATGGTGGATTGATTGGTGGAGCTGCACTGAAAGCAAAGGATTTCATCTCCATTCTTCAAAGTTTTCCAGAAAACTTGTAAAACTGATTTTCACAACCAAAATTGAAGATGAAAAAATCATTATTTCTAAGCTTGCTAACAATATTAGCTTTCACTAATATTGTTATTGCCCAATGCCCACCGCCTGGCTATCCACCCCCAGGTGACGATTGTCCGTCAGCGCCCACCGTTTGCGTAGATCTGAACGGGTATTGTGCTTCATTAGGACTCAACAATGTTAACCAACCATTTCCCGGCTGCCCTTCAAATGCCTTAAATAATGATGAATGGTTTGCTTTTATAGCTGGTAGCACTACAATTGAACTCCAAATTATTCCAAGTAACTGTCAAGGCTTGAATGGACAATTTGGAATGCAGGGAGCAATATATGAAGGTGGCTGTAACGGCAGTCCAGTCGCAACGCAGTGTGACTGCACCGAACAACCTTTTAGCATGATTGGTACTTTCGTGCCAGGGCAAGTTTACTATGTAGTCTTTGATGGATGTGCAGGAGATGTTTGTGACTTTCAAGTGAATATTTTGCAAGGCTCGACAGTGCCTGTCCCTCCTGCTGACCCAAGTCCTATTCAAGGGCCTACAAACGTTTGCCCAGGAGCTATCGTGAATTATTTTTTATTAAATCAAAATGCTGCTGTATTCAATTGGACAATCTCACCTGCCAATGCAGCGAATATTTCAGGTTCACCCGGAGGAAATATTACAACTGCGTGGTCAAGCACATTTACCGGCACGGCACAACTCTGTGTTATGTCGAGTAATCCTTGTTTTGCTGGCGCTCAAACCTGCCTCCAAATCAACTCAGCTCCTGTGCCACCTACTAACCAATTTTATGACATCTGTGTTGGGAAATGTGTCACATGTGCTGGGCAAAATTTTTGTTCTGGTACTGGCCCAGCAGGCACGAATGTTACGTTACAAAACTACTTGGGATGCGACAGCGTCATTGTTTGCCATGTGAATCAAATACCTGCAATTGTGACCAACCTTGGCATGGTAACTCTCTGTGCCCCTTCGACGTTTACCATATGCACTCAACAATTCTCATCCTCTGAGATAATTTCTTATACGTGCAGCAATGCCAGTTGGCAGGGATGCGACTCAACCGTAAACGTAAATTTAGCGATACTAACACCTAATGTAGTAATCGAAACACCAGGCGTAATTGGTTGTGGCATTTACTCTGAGATCCAACTCAGTGCTATAAATTCGGATTTTTCTCAAGTCCCTGGAGGCACCATGACGATGCTTTGGACCGGGCCAGGAATTTTGGGGGCCGACAATGGCCCAACGGTTCAAATAAATCAGCCGGGGCAATATTGTTTCACAATTACTGCCTCCCGAAATGGTGTTGTTTGTATCGATCAAAAATGTGTGACAGTTACAGAAAATGTACAGACACCGCAAATGCCCACGGTAAGTGGGAATTTATCGCCCTGTCAAGGTGCAACGGTAAACTATACAGTGACACCAGTTGGGACTCCAGCACCTACAGGTTATACCTGGATAACTCCCAACGGCGAGCCTGTCACACCAGTAGGAGGTAATGTCTTTGCGATAACTTGGAATACCCCAAATGGAGGACTTCTTTGTGTAACTGCTGACAATGACTGTGGCGGATCGCTTCCAGCTTGCATAACTGTTAATGTCCAAGCTTTGCCAACCGCACCACAAATAACAGGACCCTCGACTGTTTGTGCCAACAACCAAACGCAGGTTTATTCGGTAACAAATGTCCAAAATGGCGTCAATTACAGTTGGACGGTTCCAACTGGTGCGACTTTTACCGGGTCAGGTGCGAGCATTACTGTTAACTTTAGTAATGCGGCTGCAGGAAATGGTCAAGTATGTGTAACTGCACAGAATGCTTGCGGGACAACATTGCCGCCATCTTGCGCCAGTGTTACAATTACTACTATCCCTGCTACACCCTCCATGTCCGGCCCTTCTTCAGTTTGTAACAATGGCGGCAATTATACCTATGTTGTAAATAATCCAATTACTGGTCTTAATTACAACTGGACTGTTCCAAATGGGGCAACAATTACGGGAACTGGTGACACTATTCAAGTAAATTTCAATGGAGCGCCTACCGGACAAGTATGCGTAAATGCTCAAAATTCATGTGGAACAAGTACAGCAGCCTGCCAATCCGTCCAAGTTGTGGTCGCCCCAACAGGAACCATAAGCGGCTCAGGCACTATTTGTCAAGGGAGTGGGGATAACGTAAACTTGACAATCACACTCACTGGAAATGGTCCTTGGAATGTCACTTATGCTTTGAACAACGGACCAGGCACTCCCTTGACCATTTCGACTAGCCCTTACACACTAACGGTCAATCAACCAGGAACTTATACCCTAACCTCCGTCACATTGGTAAACAGTGTATGCGTTGGAACAGTAAACGGCACTGCAACGGTTATAGAAAATCCTGCTCCAGTAGCTACACTTTCTGGGGGAGGCTCAATTTGCTTCGGAAGTGGACAAACTGTACCGTTAACTATCACATTTACCGGAACTGGTCCTTGGATGGTGGATTGGACTCGAAATGGGAATGTACAGGCTCCCTTTCAGGCCACTACCAATCCGTACACTTGGAATATTGGGCAGGGGCAAGCTGGAAATATTGTTCTGACCAACGTAGTAGATGCAAATGGGTGCGACGGAACAACTAATGGGTCCGCTGCAGTAACCGTGAATACAGCGCCTACTGTCAGCAACCTTTCCGCAGATTGCGACCCAACTACACAAGAGTTTGTGGTGATGTTCACCATCAACGGCGGAAATCCTGCCTCATATACCGTAACGCCACCGAACGGAACACTTGCTGGCAATATTTTCACTAGTAATCCATTCCCATCAGGAGATGGGTACCTTTTTGTTGTAAGTGATGCAAACAACTGCAACCCAGATACAATTTCTGACAATGCTGTGGTGTGCAATTGTATTTCAGCAGTTGGAGACATGGATAACACACCGCTTTCCATTTGCGGAAACGGACCAATTTCAGGACTATATGACAATGCCACTCAGGTGTTTGATGGCAATGACACGCTGGCATTTGTCTTGCACAAAGGCCCTGGCATATCAATTGTGCCGCCAATTTTGAGCACAACTCCAACACCGGATGTTAGCTTCAATCCAGCATCGATGACCTATGGAACCACTTATTATTTATCAGCAGTTGTAGGTGATATCAATGGAACTGGTGGAGTGGACTTAAATGACCCCTGCTTGCAAGTAGCTCAGGGGACGCCAGTTGTTTTTAATCAAATTCCCACAGCTGTTTTAAGTGGAAGTGATGCAATTTGCAGCGGGGACGACGGCGTGCTCATGGTACAGCTAACCGGCACAGGGCCTTGGAATATTAGTTATGATGATGGTTCTGGCAACATTCAAACTTTGAATGGCATTTCTCAAAATCCATATCCACTGGATGTTTCGCCTACGGCAACTACGACCTATTGCCTCACTTCGATGTCGGATGACAACTGCGCTGGAACAGCAAGCGGATGTGGTACAGTGACGGTTAACACGGGCGTTTCGGTTAGTGGCCTTAGTGTTGATTGTAATCCAACAGCAACTGCCTATACGGTAACCTTCACAATTTCAGGAGGTGAACAAGCATCCTACGTAGTGACGGGTGTCACTGGAACGATTACAAATGGCGTTTTCACGAGTGACCTAATCCCAAACGGAACAGGCTACTCCTTAGTTGTTGACGATGCGAACGGCTGCAACCCACAACCGTTAGCACAAACAATAGTGAATTGTAACTGCGCAACGGATGCTGGAAACATGGATCCCGCTACTGTAATTGTTTGTGGAAATGGTCCAGTGAATGTTGGAGCTGCTACCGGAGTCAATTTGGATAGTGACGATATCTTGCAATACGTATTAAGGCCAGATAATTTTGGCATCATCACAACGGTTTTAGCAACTAGCAACTCACCGACTTTCAGCTTCTTGCCAACCATGAACTATGGCGCTACTTATTACATCTCAGCCATTGCAGGTAACGATGATGGCTCTGGAAATGTAGATTTGAATGACAATTGCCTCAACGTTTCGCAAGGCACCCCCGTTGTTTTTTATGAAATACCAACGGCTATACTAACAGGAAGTGCTCAAATTTGTGGAGGCGCAACAACCAACCTTTCTGTTCAATTAACTGGACTTGGGCCTTGGACCATTGTTTACCAATCAGC